>JBELIG010000103.1:0-11028 GCA_042091035.1 Sphingobacteriales bacterium
TAGCTATACATTTACTAATCAAAACTTACAAAAATGAAGTTCATCAAACTACTAATACTAGTTGTACTTCCCTCTTTGCTATTTGCTAATGGCAAGCTCGGACAAAAAATTTTAGATGCACAACAAATGTTTTCGTTTCCTGAATACAGCATCACTAAACTCTCAGACCAATCTCTCCAAGATTTAGACCTTGAAAGAAGCCTTGAAAAAGGATTACTTCTTGAATTAGACAAAGATGAAATCCAAAATTTGTTTAATGCAAAACACGAAGCACTTTCCTTAGTATTTCAGACTAATGAAGGTCCAGTAAAACTGGATCTCATCCAAAACAAGGTCCTTGCAGATGATTTTATTCTCAGAAAAAGCTCAGACCGCAAAAACCCTGTTGACTTCCAATCTGGTTTATTCTACAATGGTATAGTCTCAGGCGACTTAAATTCCCTAGCATCCGTATCCATATTCAATGATGAGATCATGGTTTTCATTCACCAAGGGATTTTAAACACAATCATTGGAAAAGTAAAGCACTCAAAATTGCACGTAGCTTATAATGACCAAGACCTAGATCAGTCATTTGAACTAGATTGCTCTACCGAAGATGATGGAATTGGCTATCCTAAGGAGATGCTTTCTTATGATGAATCTAGAACAAGCGGTGATTGTATACGTGTTTACTTTGAAATTGACGATGATATCGTAAACAACAAGGGAGGCGTAACAGGTGCTACTAATTACCTAAATGGATTAATGAATGAAACCATTACGCTATATGCAAATGATGGAATCACAATGGTAATATCTGAGATTCTAGCTTGGGATACACCAGCACCATACAGTGGATCATCTTCCTCTGCTATGCTATCCTCGTTCCAGAATAATACTGGTAATTTTAACGGTGATTTATCACACCTTGTTTCTTACCAAGCCAGTGGAGGTGTTGCAGCAGGATTTGCAGGTATATGTAACTCAAACGTAGACAATTCTAAATGTTTCTCATCGATTGACTCCTACTACAATGCCGTTCCTAGTTATTCATACACTGTAATGGTTGTAACACATGAAATGGGACACCTGATCGGATCACGTCACACACATGCCTGTGTATGGAATGGTAATAATACTGCCATAGATGGCTGTGCCGGTTATATAGAAGGGAACTGTTCTCTTCCAGGAAGTCCTTCAAACGGAGGTACCATTATGAGTTATTGCCATGTCGCAACGGGAATAAACTTCAACCTAGGATTTGGACCTCAGCCAAGAGCTGTGTTATTAAATACTATCGCTAACTCTAATTGTACTTCTCCATGTGGTACAGGGCCAAGCTGTAGTGATGGCATCCAAAATGGAGACGAAACAGGTGTTGACTGTGGAGGATCTTGTGCTCCATGTAATAGTGGCTGTACAGACAATGATGTCACCGTTACAATAAACCTTGACAATTACCCAGCAGAAACTAGCTGGCAAATTACAAATGCCAATGGGTCAACAGTAGCATCAGGAGGCACCTATGGTGGCCAAACTCCAGGCTCAACGGTTTCCGTAGACCTTTGTCTTGTTGATGGATGTTACGATTTCACAATCAATGATTCTTATGGAGATGGTATTTGTTGTGGCTACGGTAACGGATCATATACTGTCACATCAGGAGGCTCAACGCTTGCATCAGGAGGTGCTTTTCAAAGTTCCGAAACTACAAACTTCTGCTTCGGACCTCCTCCACCAAGCTGCGATGATGGTATTCAAAATGGAGACGAAACAGGTGTTGACTGTGGAGGTTCGAACTGTACGCCTTGCGCTACAGGAGGAGAAATATTAGGATCTTACTTTGAATCTGGCTGGGATGGCTGGGCAGATGGAGGTTCTGATTGCTACAGATATAACGGATCTAGATCATATGAAGGATCCTATTCTATCCGTATTAGAGATAATTCAGGAACAGGATCATCTATGACCTCTCCTGCTCTTAACCTCTCCGGATATTCAAGCATCACTGTAGAATTTTACTTCTACGCTAATAGCATGGAAAATGGGGAAGATTTCTGGTTGAGGTACTATAATGGATCATCATGGTCTACAGTAGGCACCTGGGCAAGAGGAACAAGTTTCAACAATAATACATTCTATGTAGCGTCTGTTACGCTTAACGCTTCAAATGTAAACTTTAGCTCAAATTCTGGAATCAGATTCCAATGTGATGCCTCTGGGAACAACGATCAGATATATATTGATCAAGTAACTGTAACTGCAACAGCAGGAACATTTAATGAAAACGCTGAGATCATAAGCACTATATCGGAAGTTGAAACTGAAGAACAAGATATACCGTCAGTAGCTAATGTGGAATTTGACTTCAAATTCAACACAGAAACAATTAAATTATTCCCTAATCCAGCTAATGATATTATAAATATCAGCATGACTGAAGAAGCGAATTCAATAAACATTCTTTCTGTTAGCGGACAAGTCGTTAAGACACTGAATAAATC
Source organism: Sphingobacteriales bacterium (assembly GCA_042091035.1). Classification (GTDB taxonomy): domain Bacteria; phylum Bacteroidota; class Bacteroidia; order Chitinophagales; family Saprospiraceae; genus AM-2324. The sequence continues at coordinate 2,487 of JBELIG010000103.1, forward strand.
AGATATTTCTGAAGGAATTAATATCGCAGACTTAAATCCAGGAGTCTATTATATTCTTATTGAAACTGCTGATGATTTCATTCCTAAAAAGTTTGTAAAGCTATAATCAGCTTCGATTATTTTTGATAAATAATCAGCACACATGCCCTTTCTGAGTTTCAGAAAGGGCATTTTCATGCAACAATCTTCATAAGTTCGTATATTCTTTACATGATATTTTTAGAGCATATACAACCAGATATAATGCTTGGAGATTTGAGGATTCAAGAACCAGTAACCACCCTTACTGACCTTATCCTTGGTATGTATTGCTTATATGTTACATATAAACTTGGCACCCACCAAAATATAACACCGCCATTTAAATTCCTTCGTATTCACATATTCCTACTCGGTTTTGCTGTGATAATTGGGGGCATTCTTGGACATGGATTCCAGTACCACTTCTCTCCTATCTGGAAAATACCTGGTTGGTATATAAGTATGATTGCAGTAATGTTTATGGAACGATCATCAATTGAATATATCAAACAGTCTGTAAGCCATAGACTTCATAGAGCTTTGCTTATAATAAACTTAGTTGAATTGCTAGTGATAATGCTAATTGCAAGTGTAAGCTTAAACTTCTTCTGGGTAGAATTTCATTCTGTGTATGGACTTTTATTAGTAGTATTCCCTTGTCACCTATATAATTACATCAAAACAAAAGACCCCGCGAGTAAAATCATGCTTTATGGGATTGCTGTTTTAGTGGCTGCAATATTCGTATTCAACTATCCCATTATAATAAGCAAATGGTTTACTAACTACGACTTTGCACATGTGCTGATGCTATTGAGTATTATTTTCTTTTATCGGTCAGGAATTCACTTTCGAACTAATTAAACAACTTTACGGAAAGCAAATAAATGCGTATTCCAAACAATTTTATTACCTGCAATATCCAAAGCTTCCTCTACTGGCATTACTATTACAGGAGAAACAGGAAGCATGTCAAATTGACGAAACAATCCATTTAACTTTTGTGGATCTCCATATAGGTTTCGGTTATTGAGTGAACTAAAATTAAAAGGTGTTGCACATATGCAAACTCCTCCCGGACGAAGTACTCGACTTATTTCTTTGATCAGTAGCTCGGGATTTGAAACCCTATCAAAAAGAAAATAGTGCATCAATAGATCAGCACTATCATTCGTTAAAGGCAACTCCTCTGCGTCTGCAAGACAAAAGTTCAGAGATGAGTTACCAGTAAATTGAAAATCTTGCCCATCCAGTCCATATCGCCCCAGGTCGAAAGTTACTTTTTCACCATCTACAAAAAACTTTTGAGCACTTTTTAAAAAACGCATACTACTATCTATCCCTAAATAATACTCAAATGTATATGCTTTTGAAATCTCATAGAGTTCATGACCAATACCACAGCCCAATTCAAGTACTAACTTTCCTTTAGGCATAAACCTAGTAATCAGCTGGCTCACCTCCTTACGAACACTAGCATACATATCATGGACTAGATGGGTATAAACCTGTCTTTGCAATAGCTCGTATCGTTCATAAATGTCATAAGCTTTTAGTTGCTCTGTTTTCTGATAGAAAACATTTACCCCAGTAGGATCAGTATCAAAAGCCTTTGTTACAATATTCCTGAAAATCAATGGTATTTACATTTAGTTCATAAATAATTGACAAGTACTTAAAAATAAATTCATACAATATTTATAGAGCGTTCATTTTGAATTTACATCCAACAAATAAATTTGATAAAAATTCTCGACTATGAAACAATTGTTACTTTCAACGCTTTTCTTGTTTACTCTGACAGCAGTTTCCCTTGGGCAATCTGCTGTTTTAACAGGAAAAGTCATCGACAAAAACGGACTATCTTTACCTGGCGCTACTATTCTAGTAGAAGACCTTGAAAAAGGAACAGTGTCCGATAATTCCGGTTCATTTTTAATGACAAAACTTCCAAACGGAAAATTAAAATTAAAAATAAGTTATCTAGGCTATCAAACAAAACTTATTGATGCTGAATTAAGTGCAGAAAAAACCACTGAAATCCTTATAAACCTTGAAGAAGGCTATGTGCAAGGTACAGAGGTTGTTATCCTAGGAGATCGATTGAGAGGACAAGCAAAAGCTCTAAATCAGCAAAAAAACAACATGAATATTACCAATGTTGTTGCAGCTGATCAAATTGGTCGTTTTCCTGATGCAAACGTTGGTGATGCTATGAAAAGAATCCCGGGTATTACCATGCAAGGTGATCAGGGGGAAGCTAGAAATGTCATTGTAAGAGGAATGGCTCCGCAATTAAACTCTGTAACATTGAATGGTGAACGTATCCCATCGGCGGAGGGAGATAATAGAAATGTACAATTGGATCTTATACCAGCTGATATGATCTCAATGATTGAGGTAAATAAGGCGGTTACACCTGACATGGAGGGTGATGCTATTGGAGGTTCAGTAAACCTAAACACAATTGCACCAAGTTCTGGCCTTCGTGTTTCTGCTACTGCAGGTTCAGGATTAGCATTCATTTCAAAAAAGCCTATTGCAAATGGATCTATCATAATTGGAAATAGAATTGCTAATGACAAGATTGGCTTTGTAGTTTCTGCTTCAGGTAATTATGTAGATTACGGATCTCACAATGTAGAGGGAGAATGGGAAAATGAGGTTGAAAGCCCAATCACAGGTGAGGATATTGAAGTAGATCCATATCTTGGAGAGATGGACATTAGAAGATATGAAGTTGCTAGATTCCGTCGTTCTGCACAAGCAAATCTCGATTTTAAACTAAATGAAAACCATACACTTTTCGTAAAGGGAATGTACAACTGGAGAGATGACTGGGAGAATAGATACAGAATGCGCTACAGAAGTATCGATCCTATCTTCCAAGATGGTACTGAGAACATTACAGGATGGCAAGGAGAGATCAGAAAGCAAACTAAAGGTGGTATTAATAATGATCGAAGTAAAAATACAAGACTTGAGGATCAGCGTGTATTCTTCGGATCAGTTGCAGGAGAACACCTTTTTGGAAGCCTTAATATGGACTGGGGTGCTACCTATTCTAAAGCATCCGAAGATAGGCCGAATGAACGCTATGTTCGTTATGAGATGGGAACTGCTATACCTTTTACTACAGATTTCGAAAACAGTGAAACTCCATTTATTGGAGCAGCAAATGCTTCTGACGTAAGTGCAGACCGATTTGAGCTTGATGCGCTTGAGGAAGAAAACAAAACTACTTCAGAAGAAGATTTCAATGTTAAATTGAATTTTGAACTTCCAGTAGAACTTTCAGGTAATGATGGAAGCATTAAATTCGGAGGTCGTTATAGAACAAAAACCAAAGAGAGAGCAAATAGCTTTAATGAATTTTCGGCTCTTACTGCTGATTATAATTCGCTAAGCCAAGTTCCAAACAATGATTATTCAGATCCAGATTACCTTGCTGGTTCGCAATATGCTTCTGGAACATTTGCTACTCCAGAGTTTTTAGGAAACCTTGATCTTTACAATACCGCATTATTTGAAAATGAGGATGCTCCTTCTGAATATCTTCCAGTAAACTACAGTGCTACAGAAAATGTAACTGCTGCTTATGCAATGTGGACGCAAGATTTAGGAGACAAGCTTCAACTTCTAGCAGGTGCCCGTCTAGAACTTACAGATATTGAATACATAGGTAATGAAACGGAAGAAGGCGAAAACGCACTACCACTTAATGCCTCTAATAGTTATTCAAACTTCCTTCCCGGAGTACACTTCAAGTATAACTTTAACAACAATTCAAACCTTCGTTTGGCTTGGACAAATACTCTAGCAAGACCTAATTACTACAACCTAGTTCCTTACAGAGATGTCATTCCTGAAGACGAAGAAGTTTATCAAGGTAATTCAGCTCTAGAACCAACTGAGTCAATGAATGTAGACCTTATGGCTGAAAATTATTTTGAGTCTGTTGGTTTGGTTTCTGCAGGAATATTCTATAAGCAAATCGACAATTTCATCTATACACAACAACTTACTGATACTCAAACCGGATATGATTTATTCCAACCAACTAATGGAGGAACTGCAAATCTTACTGGTTTTGAACTAGCTATCCAAAGACAATTAGATTTCCTTCCTGGTGGATTGAAAGGTCTTGGGATATATGCTAACTACACCTACATTACATCTTCGGCAACAGGCGTAAGAAATGAAGACGGTGATGAGCGTGAGGTCAATCTTCCAGGTACTGCACCACACATGTTCAATGCTTCTTTATCTTATGAAAATGAAAAGTTCATTGCTAGAGCTTCATTGAACTATTCACATGACTACATCGATGAACTTGGAGGAAATGAATTTACAGACAGATACTATGATCGTCAACTATTCCTTGATTTTAATGCATCATACGCATTTACTCCAAGCTTCAGATTCTACCTTGAATTGAACAACATAACCAATCAACCTCTTCGCTACTACCAAGGTGACAGAGCAAGAACAATGCAAGTAGAATATTACAACATGAGGCTTCAAGCAGGTTTCAAATACGATTTATTCAAAAAGTAAACCATATTCTTTTATTTTTAAGGTCCTTTTCCTTGTCCTAAGGAAAAGGACCTTTTTTTAAATCTAAAATCAATGAAAAATCTTAGTATTATATTTATCTCATTAGTTTTATTTTCGTGTCAAAAGGTCAGCAGAATTGAACCACTTTTAAAAACAGAAGTAGTACCACACGATTCAGATGATCCAGCAATATGGTTGCACCCTACTGATCTTTCTAAATCACTAATTATAGGGTCTGACAAGGACGACAATGATGGCGGGGTATACGCATTCGATTTGGAAGGTAATCGGATAGATAGTTTATCACAACATCATCTAAAATACCCGAACAATGTTGACATTGCATATAACTTTGTATTAGGCCAAGACACTATTGACATCGCCGTATCCTCAGAAAGAGAAGCAAACAAAATAAGAGTTTACAAATTACCAGAGATGGAATTTATAGACGGCGGAGGTATCCCAGTATTTGTTGGTGATAAAGATGCCCTGAGAAGACCTATGGGGGTAGCTTTCCATAAAAACCCAAATTCAGGTGCCTTTGAAATTTTTGTAAGTCGTAAAGAAGGTCCAACAGAAGGATACCTTGGACACTACACTATTTATTCCGATTCAACAGGTACATTGAAATCAAAAGAATTGAGAAGACTAGGTGCATTTTCTGGTGGCTTAGGAGAAATAGAGGCTATTGCTGTAGATGATAAAGCTCAAATGATCTATTACTCAGACGAAGCATGTTGTATAAGAGCTTATAGCACAATCGTAGGTCAAGATGATGAGGTTTTTAAATTTGGAATGGACAAGTTCACCGAAGACCGAGAAGGTATAGCAATTTTTAACAACGGAAAAGAAAAAAAATTAATTATATCCAATCAACAAGAACTAGCCTTTAATATTTACAATATAAAAGGGGGTGTAGCACCAGAATTTGAACAAATTGTTTATTTATCTACCCATGAAACAGATGGATGTGAATTAACCACCACTGCCCTTCCAGGCTTTCCTAATGGACTTTTTGTTGCCATGTCAGATGACAGAACATTCCACTATTATGATCTCCAGGAGGTCCTTATGGGAAATGTAAGTGATGAGTAAAAATGAAATGGATATTTTTTTTCTTATGCTTTTGACAACCTTACTGATCTCGCAATGTTTATTGTTTATATTCTTTACCAATATATCCAATGATCTTAGAAACAACATACGAGACAAAAGAAATTAGAAAGGAGATCAATGCATTCATTGGTAAGCCCTTCAGTTTGATGGAAGCTATCAAACTAAGAGGTATAGGTTCCAAACGAATGGTTGCCAGGGAGTTTAGTCCAAACATGACAAACTACAAGCAAACCAATAATGATAGACAATTCATTAATATAGAATTGAGAAGTCGAGGTATCATAGTTTATATCAGAAAAAATTATAGACATTTTGCTTGGCTAATACCATACCACCAATTGGCTATATACAAGACAGACAGTCTAAATATCCATGCTCAAGGTAAATATATCAAGACCACAGATGGTTTTGCTAACAATATGAAGTTCGTAGAAAAAATGCTTGATATGAGGCTCGCCTATATGAAGGATCACGAATTACCGTTCTAAAAAAAGGGGATCATTTTGATCCCCTTTTTTATTACCATTTCTCTTGGTATTTACTTGCATTAAGGATCTTCTCTGCGTCTCTAAAATCAATAAGCAATCTGATTGCTTCTTTTTTATCTTCTGCAAGATCGAAAAATTTCTTAGCGACTACATAACCTATATAATAACCAAGATCAGCAGGCTTATCCTCGAATCGCCCATAATTATAAAGCCAATCTTCCTGAGATCCATTACATAGAGCTGAAGAAAAAGACTTCCATATAGCCTCCTCGTGGGCATCGCCATAAGCTTGAAGGCTTGCATTTATTTGTTCTCCAACCAAATACTCTCCAACAAAATCACAAAAGCCTTCTGACAAGCAAGCATGCAAAAGCGAACAAGTTTGTTCAGAATCATCTAAATCATCCGGCTGCTGCGTATGAACACATTCGTGGGCAACAATATTGCGTATCTTTTGATTGATATCTCCCGCATAATTCAAGTGAGGCAACAACTGATTAAATGGCGCATGCGAAAATTCGGAAAGGTCTAATGAAGCGGTTGAACAAGTCAGATCAGCTCCAATTAGTACATAATCATTCGTAACTGTTCCGCCGGTACTTAAAACACCTATTGCAAAACAAACTCTAAATGGTTTAAAGTCATCATAAACAGAATTAAAACGATCAAAAACAAAATTCACATCTTTTTTTGCATCAAATACATAGGATGTATTTGCCCGTAGAGATGCGTAAAACTTGGGGAACATTCGAAGTGCCTGAACATAATTAGGCGCATTCATTTCAGGACGAACAAGCATAAACTCCTTAAACCCTTCTGTTGCCCGGTCAATATAAAGGCGTTGGATGACTTCTATGCTATCTGCGGATGTTGAGACATTTGCGAGTTCATCATATGCCTCCCAGAAATGTGTTATGTCCAAAGTCTGAACATTACTCCTATTTTCTTTAGTAATACGTCGTTGATCTTTCTTCCGTGCTTTGAGTTCATTCTTGTCCATTTCAGACAACCAGATATCTACATACCCATTTGAATATTCTTCTTGATCTTCAAATGGACTAATAGTTAATTGTAGGACAGCAGATCTTTTGGCTTTGTAAAGAATCTCTTCATCTCCAAATGAACCAGTCGGACTATCCACCTCAATAATTAGGCTAGAGTCCTTATCATAAAGTGACAATACTACATCTATTCCCTGTTGTAAAACAGTTAATTTATAGGATAACCCCTCCTCTACTTGAAGGGAGTAATGATTAGAATTTTGGGCAACAGTAATTCCAGAATGGAAGCCTACCGGCAATAACTTTTGAGCATTAACAAAAGAAATAGTCCAGGTCAAACAAGCGATAAAGCAATGTAATTTCTTCAAAAGTGAATTTTTTAAATTTATAAATCACTATGAAAGACCAAAGACTACTATATGCGTTGCACCGATGCTTAGTTTTTTTTAATATTGCAACAATAACTCCTCAAAAGCTCTTCGTTCCGAGTTGAACCTTAACCAGTTTTTATACTTATACATTCGACTAGTATTCGGAACAACTGGCAGACTGAACTTTAAAAGCTCAAACAAATAACTCGTGTCTTTTAACTCCGCAAAAATTCCTTCAAATTGCCCCATATTTAAACGCTCATTTTGAATAATCAACTTTGCACGTTCGAATCGTTTTCTTGAGAAAGGAATCGAACGAAGATCAGCGAGGATATGATTAAACTCCTGCTGATTCAAAAAAGGATCATGCACTGGAGTAGGCACTACCGGATGTACAACTGGAGGCAACGTAGGATTTATGTTTTTTTGCTGCACAAAATGATACAATTCAATAGCAGTTGAAAACTTATTAAAAACGTTATACAACTGATCAAATTGATTTCTATTCACGACATTATTATAAGAACGCTTAGTGATTCTAAGCTTTTGATTATCCTTATTGAGTCTTTGACAGAGGGCATAAACATGTTCCATGTGCAATGGACCACTTCGCACAAAATCAACAGCTCGATCTGTATAGAATCTTGCTTGATCCCCATTGTTTATTGGTAGCTGCAGCAATGAATTAAAACGGTGATAGGCTTGAACCGTATGAAGTGGCGGAAAATTATTTTGAGCCATTAGAGTAAGCGAACACAACAAGCCAAATAGAAATGCATACATCCTTTTCATAGTAGAATTGTTTAATAAGTTTGGAATAAATCAAAGCTACTAGCTTACTTCTACTATTTGTATTACCAATTGGTTAATGCATGTTAAATTGAAGCAAAAAAAAAGGAAAGCAACAGTGTGCTTTCCTTTTAAAATAAATCTAATCACTAATTATTTTGTCTATTCGCTCGTGTTTAATTTGATCGGAGTTCGTTTG
>JBELIG010000104.1:0-3635 GCA_042091035.1 Sphingobacteriales bacterium
ACCGATCTAAAAGGGCGCATTGTTTATTATAAACATACTAAAGTTGAATCTTTAAAGGAGTTGCACTCAAAAGATACTGATAAGCTCATTACAAAGTTGATGTTTAATACCAAGAGTCCATTTTATGAATGGGTTCAGAAAAGACTGTATGATCAATATAACTATAGCTGTGTAGAAGATGCTTCTTCATTTGAAAAGGACAGTAAGTATGTAACATTGAATGGACTAATCCGTTCAGGAGGCAATAGGCATGAAAAAGATGATAGAAAATCATCAAAAAACAGGTCAAATAATATTCTAGGTTGGGACAATAAAGAAAAATTAGTCTTTGTAAAAGATAGGCTGTCAAAGTTAAGTAAAGAGGAGGAACACTTGAATAATCAATTGTTACAATCGAGGACCTCTAAGGAAACAATCAATGCCCGAATGCAGGCAGCTAGAACATTGACAAGTTTCAACGGCCGATTCGATGCTATGAATTATCCAGCATTGCAAAGGGACTTGGACGAACTTAAGGAACAGGTTAATACGCTACAGAATACGGATAATAGTGTTCGATTACTGCAGGCTCAATCCAATAAGGTTAGTCTGAAAATCCGAGCATATGAGTCTGATATAGAGGTTTTAAAAAGAGAGCAATGGAGTTTAGATAAACAAATTGATTTGTTTGAACTGAGCAGAGATAAACTGATTCAAGAAAAAGAAGCTCTTTTAGAGGTATTTGATCTCGCTGACCTAGATTTAGATTCCTTCAAGAAGCGAAATCCAACTATTACAAATTTGTCAGTGGCTAACTTTGATGAACTTCGGGCTCAATTTACGAATGAGGGCTTACAGAAATTGGCAGAAATGGAACGTAAGGGGGCAAAACTGCGTGAAGGGCTACAAAAGAAAATGTTACAATTTAAGAACCCTGCAGAGCGTCTTGTTCAAAAATATAAAGATTGGAGATCTGAAGTTTTCAACTTGCCAGAAGATGTAGAGTTTGTGGATGCCTATTTCAAGTTGTTAGAGGACTTGAAACAGGATAATCTACCAGAATATGAGCAAAAATTTGAAAATTACTTAACAGATACTTTGCTAGGTCGAGTTGGAGAGTTTAAACATTTCTTTGATAATTGGAAAAGTAAGATTGAGGAAAATATAGCCGCTTTAAATGCGGCCTTAAGGGATATTGATTACAAGGATATCCCCAAAACTTATATCCAACTTGTCGCACAGAGAAGTGTCTATCCAAATCAAAGAACATTCCGAACTTTTTTGGAAAAGGCTATGCCTAATGCTGTCGATTTTGAGAGTAATCTTGAAGAGAAGAAAAAGCACTTTGAAAATAATATAAGACCACTCATTGACCAGTTAGAAGCTGATGAAAAGTGGAGAAAGGAAGTTATGGATGTTCGATCATGGTTCAAGTTTTTTGCCGAAGAATATTATAAGGAAGGCAATGAAAAAATGAAATCTTATGAGAACATGGGTAAGCTATCTGGTGGTGAGAAAGCTCAATTGACATATACAATTCTTGGTTCAGCTATATCTTATCAGTTCGGAATGAAGTCGGACGGATTGCAAACTAAGTCATTTAGGTTTATTGCAATTGACGAATCCTTTAGTAATCAGGATGATGAGAAGGCTAGGTACTTGATGAATTTGTGTAAACAACTTAATTTGCAATTATTAGTTGTGACTCCTTCGGATAAAATTAATGTAGTTCAGGATTATATTTCGTATGTTCATTTGGTTGAAAGAAGAAATAATAAAAATTCTTGGCTATATGATATGCCAATTATGCAGTTTTTAGAAACCCAAGATAACTACTAATATTACCTCGAAAACGAAACATCTCAAATTAAGACTATGAATAAGCCAAATATGACAATTGAAGGAATTAAGAACATCAAAACAGTGGGAACACTAGTTGCAAGTTCTAAGTACCTTTCTAAAAAAATTCTTCGGGGAATTGACTTCTCCAAAAAACTTACTGTAGTAGAACTAGGTGGAGGAAATGGAGCGATAACGAGGAATATTCTAAATCGCCTTAGCCCAGGCTCGGAATTACATTCTTTCGAGGTTCTCCCGAAATTCTATAATGAACTAAGTAAAATTCAGGACTCAAGACTAAAAGTGCACAATTCATGCTTGTCCGAAACTAAATTACTTAAAGAAGGGGATGTTGATGTGGTCATTTCATGTCTTCCTATTGCTAACTTTAATGAATCTTTGAAAGACACAATTTTTTCAAAAGTCAAATATTTATTAAAGGAAGAAGGGAAATTCAGGCAATTTCAATATTCACTAATCGATTATCGATATGTTCGTGATTGCTTTGATAACCTAAACATGGACTATTGTTTGTTTAATATTCCTCCTGCTTTCATCTATAAGTCAAAGAATATCAATCCGGCATAATCGAACTTGATCGATCAATAGGTGCCCATTATATGGTAGAAGCTGATCAAATTGAAAATAGGTTCTGAATTCTAGAGCTACAAAATTTTCACTCGCTTTAAATGTAGTATTATAGTTTTTCCAAGTTGGGTTATTTATATCTGTATATACATCTAATAATATATACTGCCCACTCGGGTTTATCGCGTAAATCTCTAAATCTGCAGCCATACTAAAGGAGGTTTCGTTTTTAGAATTTAAATCTGTTCTGCTATTAAAAGTCTCTGACAAATTAAGTTGCAGATCTAAGCTGTAAATTGAATCCTTTTGTAGTATGCTTTGTAATCGTTGGCCTATGCACTCTAAACTTTGGTCTTTACGAACTACTAGAGAAACAAATTGCTGTCCTTCAAAGGCTATTGTTTTTACATCAAATATATTGTTTTCCAATTTCGAACTATGAAGATTTGGTGGGGTGTAGCCTTTGGAACCGCAGTTATACCAATACTTTGGAAGTGAGGATGCACCAGGTGTGCCAGTTTCGAATCCTCCATTCAAAATTATGTTCTGTCCATGCACTTTTTGAGTGCTTAGATTTGATAATATTAAATAAAGTAGTAAACATTTCAACGGAAAAAGACTTGCATTCGTCATAAGTATATAATTCTATTGAAAGATAAATTATTGCTGAGTTTTATTTATATATTGAAGAAAACAATTAAGATGGTTTTACGTATTCTTTTCATTTTAATCCTAATAATACAATGTGGAGTCCTTTTCTCTCAAGATAAAATTGTTTGGGAAAATGGTGATCAACTAGAATGTAAGGTTTTAAGTTATGGCAAGGATACGATTATATTTCAATTAGAAGGAAGCAAGCTCACTCAAGAAATCAGTACGCAGTTTGTAAAACATATTCAAATTGGTGGAGTTAGAAATAGATCAAATAAGAAAATTGAATATGTTTCTGAATCCACTGATGAAATTATCGCGGTTCCAAATTTTAAAAAGACCTACAAATTTCAGGATAAAATTCTCTATCGTCCAGGTTGGCACAAGCAATTAAGTGTGAATTTTGGACTTCAATCAGAACAGGAGGGAGGAGTTAATGTTACTCCTAATTTGAAATTTTCAAGCTGGAAAAAAGGCAAAGGAAAACTGTCATTAGGTGGTATTGTTTCATATACAAATTACAGTCCATCTGAAAAGAAAATGTTTATCACTCCTGCTGTTGGCCTATACTATGTGCC
>JBELIG010000104.1:3645-10965 GCA_042091035.1 Sphingobacteriales bacterium
ATTAGGTTATGGTTATTCATCTGCCAAGATGGTCAATTTTCTCGATCGCGATTTCAATTTAAACGTTCTATCCTCAAAAGGTGGTTTATATTCAGGGCTCTGGCTAGAAAAACAACTTTTTGGTTTTGATAAGAAAGCCGTTAATCTTACAGCTGGGATTAGTTATCAAAGGGGGACATTTGAATTTGAGTCTTTTGAAGGAATATTTATTTTTAAATCACAAGAAATTGATTTTATACGAATTTGGTTTGGTACAGGGATCCGTTTTTAATTGAATTTAGATGAAGTTTTTAGTTGCTCTTGGAATAGTTTTTAGTGTATTGTCCTTATCTTTTATAACACAAGAAGAGGGTGTTTTTGACATAAGTGCAAATGGGACTAAGTGTCTAAAAACTGAATATGTTGGGCATATGAATATAATGCCACCTGTAGATTCAACACTTATTTTTCCTCCATCTTCTGCATGTGAAGGTTGCCATAGTGCTGATCCTAATGGAAATGCAATGGTTAATATTCTTGGGGAGGATGTAAGCTTTATATCAGATTGGGAAGCAACAATGATGGCCAATTCAGCTAAAGACCCATATTGGATAGCAAAAGTAGCTCATGAGGTATACATCAATCCTGACCAAAAAAATCAAATTGAAACTTCTTGCACATCTTGTCATGCTCCAATGGGGCATTATACATCAATCTTAAGAGGTGATCCCCACTATTTAATGGAAGACTTGTACGCAGATACTATCGGTTTAGAGGGCGTATCTTGTGGGTCCTGTCATAAGATTGCGGAGGAAAATCTTGGCACTTTATTAGGAGGGCAATTGAATATTGATACTGCACGGGTCGTATATGGCCCTTTTGCATTACCGTTTGCACCTCCCATGCAACAGTTCGTAGGTTTTGAACCCCTATATTCAGATCATGTTAGTAGTTCAGAACTTTGTGCTTCCTGCCATACGCTAGTTATAGAATCTCTTGACCTAGATGGTCAAGCTACAGGTAATGTTTATATTGAACAAGCGACTTACCATGAATGGTTAAACTCTATGTATAGTGCAAATGACCTATCCTGTCAGTCTTGTCATTTGCCAGTGCTCGAAGAACCAGTTGTAGTATCAGCGAATTACCAATTCTTGGAGCCAAGACCGCATTATTCTCAGCACGAATTGGTAGGTGGTAATGTCACTATGCTTCAGATGATGAAGACCTATAGAGATACGCTAAACATAACTGCGGATACAAGCAATTTTGATAGAACCATATCTAATACTCTCAAAATGCTGCAACAAAAATCTCTTAATGCAGACTTGGATTATTTGGGTTCTACTTCGGATACCTTGTTGTTTGAATATACCATTGAAAACAAAGCTGGCCACAAATTTCCCTCGGGCTTTCCATCTCGAAGAGCTTTTGTTGAATTTCTGCTTATAGATACGGACCAAGGAGATACCGTTTTTCATTCAGGAGGGTACAATGAAGATTTTGAGCTGATTGCTCACAATGAAGATTTTGAGCCACATTATGATTTTATCAGTAAAGAGGATCAAGTGCAAGTTTATGAGCTTGTCCCTGCTGATATAAATGGGGATTTCACTACCATTTTAGAGCGAGGTTATCAAACAATAAAAGATAATAGGCTTGTTCCAAAAGGCTTTTCAAGTGATCATTTTACTTATGATACAGTTGCTGTCGTTGGCATGGCTGTGGAAGATTCGAATTACAACCTTAATACGGATGGTAGTGAGGGATCAGGTGCGGATAAGATAATCTTTGGAATTAAAATGGGAACATTTACAGGCTCCGTAAAGGCTTATGCAAAGGTACATTATCAAACCTTATCACCACGGTGGATTAATCCCTTATTTGAGGACGCTCAACTTCCAGAAATTCAACATTTTAAATCTATGTATGAAACCTCTGATCTTCAGCCAATAGTTATCAGTAGTGATAGTATCGATGTCGCGAATATAAAACTTGTGTCCGGAGTGTTCAATTCATTAAAAACAAAACAAGCCAATGTATTTCCTAATCCAATACTGTCAGGTTTTACTGTCCAAGTAGATCCTGAGTTAGATATACTTGATATGCGTTGTTATAACACAGATGGACTTGAGATTCCATATAAGAAAGTAGGAAGAAATGGTTTAGAGTTGTTGAGTGATTATAAAGGACTTGTACTGATTTATATCAAGGTAGAAAATGGAGATAGGTATCTTTCTAAACTTATAATTCAATAAAAAAAGGGATGCTTAGCATCCCTTTTTTTATTGAATTATTGTTTGATGAAACTTGCTTTTAGGCTTTTGTTGCCTTGCTCAAGTTCAAGTATATATATACCACTTGACAAATGTCCAATATCTAATATTCCTTTTCTGAGTTTTAAAACTTGTTTCCTTCCATACATATCATAGATCTCAATATGATCCATGCTGTTCAAATCTAAATCTTGAACCATCAGCTTATCTTTCGTTGGATTTGGAAAGATTATTATTGAGGAAAGGCTTGAAAGGTTTTCTGTATTGGTATCAGGATTGTATACTCCATTTGCTTCTACAAGTTCTGAGTAACAAGATTCCTTTTCAACTGTTACATTCCAATTATAGAAATAGTAATAGTATGGAGTTCCAAAATTAGAAGCGATCAGCTCACCCACATCTCCTATGTAGTAAGGATAATTTACATCTTGATTATTTCTAGCAAAAAATGGACTATTATCACCATAGAGTTCATTATTTAGATCCTGGTCTGTTGTAATGCTTAGGTTTTCGCCAGGTTGGATCTCAAATGAAAGGTCTAGTGAAGTCCAGCCTTCTACTTCAATAGTAATAGATTTGGAATGTAATACTGTTCCATTCTCATCCAAGATTTGAATAATTCTTTCTCCAAGTATTTCTGCATATACATCTACAGAGTTTATTATAAACGTCTCATAGCAATTAAATATAATGGCCCCATTATATACCCCTCCACTAAAAATATTAGATCCTAATTGCTCTGTTTCTCCAGTAGCTATTTCTTGATCATTGGAAATAAAGCTTTGTGCGTAATAAGTAACATTTTCACTTAGAACAGGAGTTTCAAAACTTTGTCCAAATGCTACAGGCTCATCAATAGGAGGATTGTTTTCATACCAATACGTGTTTTCTTCACTAGATTCAAATAAATACGTGTTAGGGCTTATTATCGTATCAGGTTCAACTAAAGGAGCACTGACTTCTATAAATGAAACTTCAATTTCGTTTGAATTGTAGATCTCCTCACAAGTATTAATAGCAGATACATAATAAATCCCATTATCTGACACCATGATTTCTGGCTCTGTAGACCCATTAGACCATTCATAGTTTTCTTCATCACCCTCAAGTACAATATTTACTATCGAACCTTCGCAAGCTTCTGTATCATCCATAGTGCTAATTACTGGATTTAATACTTCTGAACCTTCAATTATAACAGAAGCAGATATTCCAATACAACCTTGATCATCTTCTACTTGTAAAAAGTACATGCCTGGCTCATCAACAGTTATATTTTGAGTTTCAGAATCATTATTCCATAAATATGCTTGGTATCCACTAGGACCTTCTAAATCTATTGTTTCTCCATCACAGATTGTTAATTCATCTGTGGAAGCTGTTATAGTTATTGTCTCAATCTCACAATCCTGTTCAATAAGATTTAGGGTTTGATTGACATCTACATCTAGAAGTGTTGTTTGAATTCCAGAAGGCCATTTAACTACTAAAGAGTCTACACTAGAAGAACTTCCTACACCAAATATTTGCTGCATGTCATTCATGATACCATAGGATTCTCCAGCACGCACTTCACGCAATTGAATGCCCCAATCTCCATGTATTTCAATCAAGGCACCAATTGCATTTCTATTACTTATTACTCCAGTTAGGTTGAGTGCAAGATAATTGTTTGAATTACCTTGATTGAGCCATACAACATCATCAATATCTGACGGTGAGGTATAGATGTTTGCATAGCCTCCCATTACATCGATAAATCCATCAGAATTTAGGTCTCCGGTCGCAAAAGATTCCATATCATTGGAGTCGAAAGTCTCGATATAGGTGAATGTTTTGTCACCATTATTTTTCCAAATGGAGTGCATTGATCCTGCTACAATGATATCTAAGAATCCATCGTTGTCAAAATCTTCCCAAATGCCCTGGATTGGAAGTCCTTGAATATCTAGTAAGGTAGATTCTGTTATATCTGTAAAGTGGCCTGTGCCGTCATTCTCTAGGATTTGACTGTCTACATCGTGGTTGGTGATGAAGCAATCTAAATCTCCGTCATTGTCCATATCGCCAAAGTCTGCGGTCCAAGATTGAGCACCTATCTTCAGACCATATTCTTCAGCCATTTCCGTATAGTTATTGGACCCGTCATTAACATAAAGCGCATTGATCCTTCTTGGATCAGTAGCATCGGATACACCTTGTCGGCATTTAGCTATATATAGGTCAATATCTCCATCATTATCAAAGTCAGTCCATACGGAGCCATAGTTGCCACTATTATCACTAGCAGGTGTAGTTGTTAAGTCTATAATTTCAGACTCTTCGAAAGTACCATCTCCATTATTTAGGTAGATCTTACTTTTTGCATCATCGTGGCAGGAGAATACATCTACAAAGCCGTCATTATCGATATCAGCAAAATTACTTGCTTGAGTGAATATATCATCACCAGGCATAGTAATGATGTCAAAGCTATTTCCTTGATCGTCAGCTACAGCAATCTTTAATCCATCGTAATAGCCTCCGGAAAAAACATCTGGAAACCCATTATTGTCTATATCTGCAGCGCAGAGTGCCCATTGACTTGAGCTAGACATACTTTGGTATTCTACCGTATTAAATTCGGCTCCTGCTACTTGATAACTTATAAAAAGATTTCTTCCTTGGTCCAGATGAATAATATCAGATAATCCATCGTTATTCATATCGGATATACCTAAACCAACACCAGAGTGAAAAGTATGATTTGGGATAAGGTAATTACTATTGTTAAATGATATTTGTGAATAACTTGTAGCCTGAAGCAGGCAACACACAATAATTGAAGAAAATATTTTAACGTTCATACCGAGTTTCTTTGTTGTATGTGTAACAAATGAATAAATATCTAGTTTACCATAATATACTCCAAAAAAAAACTCGGATTGTAAAATCCGAGTTTTTTTTATTCTCTGTGTAATGAAGATTTTCTTCCTAAAAGTATTTCTTCGGATTCACTTCTGTCAGGATCGGGGACACAACAATCTACTGGACATACCGCAGCACATTGAGGTTCTTCATGAAAACCAACACATTCTGTGCACTTTTCGGGAACTATATAATAGTAATCGTCTTCAACAGGATCTTGTTTTTCATCTGCAGAAACAGATAGACCTGATTCTAATGTAAATTTATCACTCACACTTGTACCATCACTAGCTGCCCATTCAATACCGCCTTCATAAATAGCCGTATTTGGACATTCTGGTTCACATGCTCCACAATTTATACACTCATCAGTAATAATGATTGCCATAATTTAAATTTTCGGTTTAGTTTTGCAAAAGTATAATCAATAAGGGTTATTCGCAAAACTTTATTGTCA
Source organism: Sphingobacteriales bacterium (assembly GCA_042091035.1). GTDB lineage: Bacteria > Bacteroidota > Bacteroidia > Chitinophagales > Saprospiraceae > AM-2324. The sequence goes on from JBELIG010000104.1 coordinate 9,265, forward strand.
AACAATACATATAAAATGAAGTTTCAATCATTACCAAGTATTTTTGTTTATGTTTTAGTCTTTATTTCAATTAATGCTTTATTCGTTTTAAACGAGCAAAGCGGGTTTTTGATGGACGCTGAATTTAAATTAATCCTAAGTGAACAATTTGGCGAAAATTCTTTGCTCGTCGAAGTTGCGCAATATTTATACAATCTTGTGGGGGCTCAATCTTTCCTATGGCGCCTATTTCCAATGGCCGGGATAGTAATCTCATTGTTATTTTCTTACCGACTGGGAAAAAACTTATTTGGTAAAGATAGCCTACAATGGGCAATGATTATTGTTACCTGCAGTATTTTTATGCTTTTTTATGGTCGTTTCTTTTCATTAGACAATTTCTACTTTGCTTTACAACTTCCCTTAGTTCTACTTTTGATAGGATTTATAAAAACTAAAAACTCAAAAAAATTAGTATTTATAATTCCCTTAGTTCTTCTTTGTTTAACAATGGATTGGTATAAGACCATAAGCTTTTTGTTCTTGTTTGGACTAGGGACTTATGCCTTCTTATTTCAAGTTCGAAAAGGAATCAAAGTTTTATATTTTACTTTTGCTACGCTTTTGTTAGTATTGAATTACACATTAATTGGAGCTAGTTCTTATAACAATCTATTTTTGTTTCAAGCAGGTTCCTTGGCTGTCCATAGCTATATAGGAATAGCACTTTTAGGTTTTCTTCCCTTTATAGGCTTCGCTGTGGCAGGCATAATATCACTACCAGTTCAGATTAAGAGAAAAGATGAGTTCAGCATCTGGATGTTTCTTATTTTGATACCAGCCATTCTATCCTATTCTATTCTACCTATTTTTGTTTTAGGTTTATTGATCGGAAAGCACTCATTAGCTTTTGCTAGCGAACGTTATAAGTATAAGGGCTTGGTTAAAACAGTTTTCTTGGTCCACCTTACCCTCATTTTAGTTTCAGGAATCATAGCTTTGATATGGGCCTTCTTGGAATATAGGGGTGCTGGGTTCCGAGCTGGCTTGGGCCTCTGTTCTATATATTGGATTTTGGGTTTTGCTACAGTTGTTGGTCTTTATGGAGGCAATATGAAATATTATTTACGTGCTCCCTTATTGGCAGGTCCTCTGTTTGTATTGTTTTTTTGGGTCTTGGTTTTTCAGTTAAATCCTAATATTCTCGGTCCTTATAATATGGATTTGATTGGAGAAGGTGACGAACAGGTTTCTCTTTATATTTCTGATCTTCCCTTAAAAAAGAATCTACAATATCTAATTACAAAGGGAAAGTTGTCTAAGGCAGAAATATACAATGGAAATGTAAATGATTCTACAATGAATCTACCTGCGCTTTTGGATGAGCCTACTTTTAATAAGATTGAACCACAATTGGATGCTCGATTTACAGTCGAGCAAAAAACCTACTTTTCAGGCATTCAGCTGAGGCATATGTTCTTGATTAGGGAAAATATAGATCTATAAGAATTTTTGATTGTAGAAATCAATAATTCGTTCATCAACTTGGATATCACTTTCGCGAATTTTTTTCTTTAAGACGATACCTTCTAAGGTTCTACATCGACTTAGTGCTACATAGGTTTGTCCGTGTGCGAAGGCCCCCTTGTCAAGGTCTATGACTACCTTGTCAAAGGTTTTTCCTTGTGATTTATGAATAGTAATTGCCCAAGCTAATCGGAG
>JBELIG010000005.1:0-9569 GCA_042091035.1 Sphingobacteriales bacterium
ATAAATTCCAAGACATGACTGTGGCTATAGACAAATTAGATAAAATTGGTCCAGAAAAGGTGATCCTTGAAATGACCGAAAGGGGAATCCCTAAAGAAGCGGCGACTACCGTCCTTGAACTTATTGGTCAAAAGGATTTGGAGGCATTTGAAAAGACTCTAAATACTCAAGAACTTGCGATGGAAGGAATTGCAGAGCTCAAAAAAGTCTACAAGTACCTTTCTACAAAAACTATGAAAAATGCTGTAGTATTTGACCCTTGCCTGGCAAGAGGCCTCAATTACTATACTGGGGCAATCTTTGAAGTAGTTGGACTCAACGTAAACATGGGAAGCTTAGGTGGAGGTGGACGATATGCAGATCTTACCAGTATTTTCGGACTTAAGGATATGTCAGGCGTTGGCGTTTCTCTTGGAGCAGAACGCATTTATGACGTAATGCTTGAAAAAGAACTTTTCCCATCTGACTTAGATGAGGGACTTGACCTACTCCTAATTGCAATGGATGAAGAAGCACATGACTTTGGATTCTCCCAGCTTAGCCAGATTAGATCGGCAGGTATTCAAGCAGAACTTTATCCCGATCCAACAAAAATGAAAAAGCAAATGAAATATGCCAATGCAAGGCAAGCAAAGTTTGTGGCAATCATAGGATCCGAGGAGCTTGAAAAGCAACAGTTCACGCTAAAAAATATGGATACCGGTAACCAACAATTAGTAGACATAAAAGCCTTAATCCAAACACTTTCTTAATAAAAAAGCCATTCCTAAATAGAATGGCTTTTTTATGTTTGCATCCTTACAAAGTAAAAGCATAGCCAGTCAACAAGGAACTCCAGATACAATACAATCCGTTCATGAATAAAAAAATAGAACGAACACTTTGTCAAATTTTTACATCTGCTCCCCTATTAATACCGACTTCATAATTTCGGTGTTCTCACTTTTTTTCTTTTATTAGCTAAGTAAATCTCAAACCCAATGTCAAAGTATACTCTATTTATATTTTTAGTTATTAACTTTTTCTCGAAGCCTGTGCATGCTGTAACACCTCCGTTTGAATTGGATTTTGATCAACTCAAACAGGAAGTCGCAGTGCTTGAATGTATTGTGGAACCACATTACAATAAAGTTGTTCAGTCCTATCTAAACAGATATCTCAAAACAGGTCGATCTTATTCAGCTCGAATGATCGGTCGAACAGATATTTACTTCCCGATTTTCGAGGCCTACTTAGAAGCAGAAGGGCTTCCTGAAGATTTAAAATATTTGCCAATTGTTGAATCTGCCTTAAACCCTAAAGGAACTTCCAGAGTTGGAGCCCAAGGCCTTTGGCAATTTATGCCCAACACTGCTCCAGAATTTGGAATGCAGGTATCTATCGATGTTGACGAACGCATGGATACAAACCTCGCTACCAAAGGAGCATTAAGTTATTTAAAGAAATCTTACGAAAGATTCCAATCCTGGGAACTTGCTCTTGCTGCTTACAATGCAGGACCAGGTCGTGTAAATCGAGCGATTAAACGCTCCCGAAGCAAGAAGTTTAGTCGAGTAAAACGCTACCTTCCAAGAGAAACTCAAAACTATATTCCCGCATTTATTGCTGCTACTTTTTTAATGAAGAATTATGAAAAGTACGAATTGATTCCGCATACACAGGACCTAGATTTAGTCTTGACAGAAACAGTAGTCGTCAATCAACAGATCAACTTTGAACTGATCAAACGGATAACGGGTATAGACCGAGCAACCTTAAAAAGACTCAATCCATCGTACATCAATGAGCTTGTACCTTTCAAAAAAGGAGGCTCGCTACTTATCCTTCCTTCTAGAGCTGCACAGGCGATGTATGATTATCAAGAACTCTACGCTTATCAAGGCCAAAGGCCCGCGATAGATCATACAGATATTAAGTTTGTGCGATCAGAAAGGATACCAAGCGAACATTACATAAAGACTGTATTTAAGTTAAAGGAAGAATTAACCACTGGAGCTTTATCTGAAATAGTGGGAGTATCTAAACACATATTACTTTCTTGGAATCCAAGATTCAACCAAAGGGATACACTTGAATCAGGAATTCAATTCGTCACATTCAAACCTTCAAAATATACTCGGTATAATAGCGAAATGAGAACAGTTGTGCCAAAGATTCCAGGAAGGAATCCCCTGCCAGTCAAGTCTATAGAAAAAGAAAATCGCAGGCAGCAAAAACTGGGAATATTTCTTGTAGGAAAAAACAATAGCCTTCTTTTCAAACCTAGCAGGACTATTCGATTAAAGACCTTGTTGAGCAATTACAAGGAATGGAATAAATCCTTTATACTTAGAAAGAATAAGCTAAAACCAGAGGACCTTGTACACCCATCAGATGCCATTCGAATTCAATAAATAAAAAGGGGATGGATACAAATCCAACCCCTTAATAAACACCTAAAACCCTATTAACTAACTATTCTGTTTGAATAGCCAGAATTTTACTATTTGTATTAGGTGCTTAATCCAATTAAAGTTCGACAACAATTAAATTAATTGATCGAAACTGAACGTACGATGTGTTTTTTTGAATCAAATGGAAGGTCTACCTTCAAAATACCATGCGCAAGCTTCGCAGAAAGTCCATCAACATCTACATGTTCAGGAAGCTTTAGTTTTCTTGTAAAACCACTGTGATCAAAATTCTTTTGACTGTATCTCATCTTTTCTGCATCCGTTCCATCTGCTCGTTCAGCCTTTAGGATCAATTGATCGTGCTCAACAATTACCTTAAGCTCTTCCTGCTTGAAGCCAGGCACAATAAACTCAAAAACATATCCATTCTCGTTCTTTAAAACGTTTAATGGCATGTTCGAAAAACTACGATTGAAATCTATTAAACTACTATTAACTCTCATGAAATCTTATTTTTATAATTATGCTATTTCTACTTTGATTTTTTTCGGTAAAGCTTGCTCAGCCTTTGGTATGGAGATCTTCAAAACGCCCAGGTCGAAGCGTGCTTCCAGTTTTTCAAAATCCGATATTTTCGGAAGGATAAACTTCACCTCAAATGCCTGCTTTTTAAAATCTCTTCTCAAATAAGTCGCTTTGGCCGAGTCACTTGCTTTATTTTCAGCATCTAATGATTTTACAATCAAATTGCGCCCGTCCATATCCACTGAGATCTCTTCCTTAGCATATCCAGGTAAAAGGAGGTCAATACCAAATTCGGTCTCCGTCTGATAAATATTTGATGCTGGCTTTGTCTTTGTCATAGGTTTAAATTCTTCTTTAAAAAATTCACTCATTAAATCATTCATAAAAAAACTACTGTCTGCTAATCTGTTTATTCCTGCTAAACTTCTCATATCAATTTTTTTTCTGTTTTAAGTACACTTACAAAAGAACCAAATGCCGTTCCAAATAGATAAATCCTGCCAAATCACCCGAAACGAATAAAAACAAATGACAATTTGACACTAAGGCGTGCAAAAAGGTGCCAAGTTGTCATTTTTTTAAATATTTTAGTTTTGAATTACCCGAACTTGGCCGTACCTTGGACTTATGAATTGGAATAAGGTCGAATCGAAAATCTTTGGCTGGGAAGCCCTAGCAGTTCAGCGCTCTAAATGGAAAGAAGCAGGACAAAAAGTTGTATTTACCAATGGATGCTTCGATATTATGCATTATGGGCATGTGCAATACCTAGCCCAAGCGGCAGATCAAGGGGACAAGCTTATTGTGGCCCTGAATAGTAGTGCATCCATTCAAAAATTAAAAGGTCCGAATCGACCTATAAATGCGGATGAAACTCGCTTTCACATCATGGCATCACTTTTATTTGTTGACGCAGTGGTAGAATTCGAAGAAGACACCCCTTTTGAATTGATTCAAAAAATCACTCCAGATGTTTTAGTAAAGGGGGGTGATTGGAAGCCGGAGCAAATTGTAGGTTCTGATATAGTGCTGGGGGCAGGTGGTTTAGTAAAAAGCTTGAAATTTGTAGATGGATTTTCAACAACCTCAATTGAACAAAAAATCCTAAATAGCGCCAAATAATATGACAAAGATCAAAGACCTTATAAAAGAACTGGAGTTTATCGCACCACCTTCGCTACAAGAAGGCTATGACAACTCAGGTCTTATAGTAGGTAATCAAGAGGCTTCCGTTACAGGAGTTATTTTCTGCCTGGATTCTACTGAAGATGTCATCCAAGAAGCCATAGACAAAGATTGCAACCTAGTAATTGCGCACCACCCTATCGTTTTTTCTGGATTAAAGAGATTCACTGGATCTGATTATGTCCAGCGCTCAATCATACACGCTATCAAAAACGACATTGCGATTTATGCCATTCATACGAACTTAGACAATGTTCTTTACCAAGGAGTGAATGAAAAAATTTGTCATAAGATTGGATTGAGCAACTTGAAAATTCTAGCTCCAAAATCAGACATTCTATCTATAGAAATCTGCTGTACAAATTCAGCAGCAGACCTTACTAGGGACCTCAATAACGCTGTATCGAACAATGAGTTAAGTGGTAAAGAAACAAATTTCACATGTATTGAAGGCGAAAGACAAACGCTCATTAAAGGACAATTCCCAAAGGTACTTAAGGGTTTAGTTTCAAGCCTATGTAACACCTACCAGTCCAGTATAAGCAATGGTCCAATATTTACCAACATCCATGGGAAAAGCAGTAAAATTGGTTCGGGCATGATAGGCATACTCGAAGAAGAACTTCCAGTAGAAGACTTCCTGCACCGCCTTAAGGAAAACATGGAATTAGAGCTAATCAAACATACAAACATATCAACAGATACTATTAAAAAAGTGGCTGTTTGTGGGGGTGCAGGAGGCTTTTTATTAAACAAAGCCATCGCACAAGGTGCTGACATATTCATCACCTCAGATTACAAATATCACGAGTATTTTGATGCTGATAATAAAATAATCATCGCCGATATAGGGCATTTTGAAAGCGAGCAATTTACTATCAGCCTTTTATGTGATATTATTTCCGAAAAATTTAGTAGTTTTGCAAATTATTGCACTAGTGTAAAAACTAATCCAGTGAACTATTTTTAAAAAAAATCGGAATTAATGGATTTTTTTTGTTATAAAGTAGTTATATCATTTGTTGTCATCAATTCAAACTTTACCCATAAATGGCTAAGGAACTAAAAGTAGAAGAGAAATTAAAATACCTTTATGAGCTTCAGAAGGTAGATAGTAAGATCAACGAAATTGAAATTCTTAAGGGTGAATTACCTATGGAAGTTCAAGATCTTGCGGATAGCATTACTGCAATGGAAGGTCGCATTGACAAGCAAAAAGTGCAAGTTGAAGACTTCCAAGGACAGATTGCTATGTACAAAGCAAACATAACAGAAGCTGAAGGTCTTATCACACGATATGAAAAGCAGCTTGACGAGGTAAAGAACAACAGAGAATATGATGCTTTGACTAAAGAGCTTGAGCTCGCTAGACTTGATATTCAGTTGGCTGAAAAGCGCATCCGTGATACAACAGCTAAGCTTGACAACAAAGCAGAAACGATAGGAGCTAATGAAGAGAAGCTAAGTTCAAAGAAAGAGGATCTGACTCTTAAGAAAAAAGAGCTTGAGGAAATCATTACTAAGACTGAGAAGGAAGAAGAAAAACTAAACAAGAAAAGAGAACGCTCACAAAAGAAGATCGTTGGTGATCTTAACGACAGATACGAGCGCATACGTAATCAATACAAAAATGGCTTAGCCGTTGTTTTTGTTGAGCGTGACTCTTGTGGAGGATGTTTTAATAGTATTCCACCTCAGATTCAACTTGAGATATCATTAAGACAAAGAATTATAGATTGTGAACATTGTGGTAGAATCCTTGTGGATAATCACATTGAGACATCTCTAGAAAAGCTTGCATTGAAACAAGCAGCAGCACAAGAAGAATAATAAAGGAAACCCAAAGCACTCGCTTTGGGTTTTTTCTTTAAATACATGTTCCAATGAAAATCCCAATTTTACTTTTTACACTACTCTTCACATTTGGCCTAAGGGGCCAAGAAAAACACTTCAGCTGGTCAGACGAAGCTCGACTCTGCTTGAACACTATCTACAATCTGGAGTTTGACAAGGCGAGAATACAGCTCAAAGCACTTGAAACCAAATCACCGAACAACCTAGTTCGTGTCTTGCTCGCTGACTACATTGATTTCTTCTACCTCATGATCGAAGAGGACCCAGCTTATCTTGATGAACATATTAAACTCAAGTCTAAAAGAATTGAGGAACTTGAAGCCCTAGACAAAAATGATCCCTATCGAGCTTTTTCACAAGCTGAAATTAAACTTCACTGGGCACTCTCCAGGATAAGACTAGAGGAATACCTTTATGCCATACTAGACTTAAACAAAGCCTTCAAAGAATTAAAACAACTCGAAGAACAGCATCCAGACTTTATGCCCTCAAAAAAAACACTGGGCGCCCTGTACGTTGGAATTGGCAGCATACCGCCCTCCTACCGTTCTATCCTAGGCATTGTATCTTCTTTGGATGGAGATATTGACAAAGGGTTTGAACTAATAGAGACTGCTTTCAAGCACGGAATCAAAAACGACAAGTTCATATTTAGGGATGAAACAGCTATAGTCTACGCTTACTTGCTTTTATACATAGGCAAAGAACCTCAAAAAGCATGGGCGGCCATGAACACTTGCCAGCTAAACACTCAAAAGAGTCCCCTTGCTAAATTTATAAAGTCAAACCTTGCACTTCGAACAAGACATGTAGACGAGGCCATTAAGCTCCTCCAAGCGCCTCTTGATAACAAAGAAGCAATGAATATCGACTTTCTCGATTTCATGCTCGGAGAAGCCTACTTATACAAGCTAGATCCAAAAGCTACAGACTATTTTGAAACCTACATCCAAAACTTCACTGGAAAGAATTATGTAAAAGAAGCCTTACAGAAACAAGCTTGGTCCTATTTGGTACAAGATGATCTTGAGAACTATCAAAAAAACATGCAACGAATCAATGAGGAAGGAGAAGCATACTCGGCCTCGGATAAAAGTGCACAATTCCAAGCAAAAACAGGAAACACGCCCAATGTTAATTTACTAAAAGCTCGACTGCTTTGCGATGGAGGATACTTTGAAAAAGCGAGATCCATCCTTTCACAAAACATCTTTGACCCCTATATGCTGCAGAGAGTTGACCAGATCGAATACTTCTACAGAGCCGCAAGAATCGATCAGCTTTCAGGACTTAATTCAGCTGCCAAAATAAACTACCTAAAGACCATAGAACTCGGTAAAACATCCAAAACATACTTCGCCTGCAGAGCTGCACTTGAAATGGGCCATATTTTTAAAAAAGAAAAGAATGAGACACTAGCCCGCAAGTACTTCTCCTTATGTCTTGATTTAGAACCGGATGAATACCGATTCAGCTTACACACTTCTGCCAAAGCAGGCTTAAGAAGCTTATAGCGAAAAAAATACTGAAAATATTTCGGTCAAAACTTGGATAAATAAGTTCCAAAATTTTATATTTGCAACCGATTTGGCGCGGTAGCTCAGCTGGTTAGAGCGCGTGATTCATAATCCCGAGGTCGGCGGTTCAAGCCCGCCTCGCGCTACAATTAAAAAAGGTCTTGCATTTGCAAGGCCTTTTTTCGTTTCAAAGAATAAACATTCCTTTCAAGTTCTTAAGGAAAAGCCTAAAACATGCTGTTATCAGACAGGTTATTCGACTAACTGCCGATCAATCTCGTTCTCAGAACTGGGTATAGCTCAAAATATCTTTGAATTTAACCTTAACTAGAAGTGTAGGCAATTGCCACTGGTCTAACAGCTGAGAGTAATTGGAATAGCACAGTGACTATAAGAATTTCCCAATAGCTTCCTATCCCACATCTAATTAACATCTGCGCAGTCCAATATATTTTTTTTACAATTACATAACATTGATTTACAGTTAGTTGCAAAATAAAAGTCTTATATTTTGATACAAATTTCAAACTTATAAATACTAACAATGAAAAATTATCTAATCATTTTTTCTTTATTCTTCAGTTTAAACTTATCTGCACAATATTGTCTGTTTTTTGATTTTAAAGCGGATGAACCAGAAATGGTGATGTCGGCAATGAATGAGTTGATGAATACGGATTGGGGTAAAAACTTAGAAGCAACAAAGTCATTATTTGCATATGGACCGAACGGCACAAATGACGCGACACATTCCATTCAATTCTGTTTCCCGAGTGAAGCTGCATTTGAAAATGCATTTATGTCTTATGGACAATCTAGAGATGCCCAAATGTTATGGGAAAAGAAACTACAGGCGTTCTCGACCGATGTCTCTCAAACTTTAAATACACCAATATGGTTTAACGGAGAAGATTGGGCAGAAGACGATGTGTTTATGATCTATCAAATGGATGTATCAAATTCAGGAGTTTATCTAAATGCATTTAAAGATTTTTTTGAAGCAGTATCTGAAAAACTGAATTATTCAGATAGATCGTATGGTTTGGCAGTTCCAATAGTTGGAAAAACTGCAGCTTATACACATTTCGCATGGTTCGGCCATCCTGACATTAAAACTGCCTTAGCAGATACAAAGAAAACAATGTCAGATCCACTTTTTGCAGAGTTTTCTAAAAAAGTCTCAGACATACGAACGGTAGTAAATACAGTTATGCTAATTCGTATAGCAGACTTCTAGTGTTATTCAATTGGCGTTTTCAGTCATAGAATATGTGATTCATAAGTATGAATTGCGCTACAAAAAAAGGCTTTGCAAATGCAAGGCCTTTTTTTGTTTATAGATCTAAATAATTAAGCTTAATCCACCTTCAGAACCTTCCCCATAAAGACCTCTCCAGTATCACTCAAAAACTCTACAAGATAAAGACCAGAGCTTCCTTCAAAATTATACTCAAAAGTACCACCCGCATCAACTTGCTGAATAAAAACCAATTGTCCATTACTTTCATATATCTTAACCAAACCCTGTCCTTGACCATAAAGATCAATACGTATGAAATCTCTGGTAGGATTAGGGAAAACAATCAAATCACTGAATTTCACCTCTGAGGTATTAATAGTTGAACAATCCAGTCCAGCATCAGTGATGTTCCAATTGAACTCATCGATTATGTTTTGCCGTTCAGCTTCTGCACTACAATAAGAAGTTAAATTTGCGCCAAAATTCACATTTGGTTTAAGATTTTGAGAGGACCAGCCTTTGAGTATCAAATCATACGTTTCTGTTGTAAGTCCAGACCAATCAAATATTCTTCCCATATACTCTACACTACTCACATCCCAAGCACCTATATCTTGATTAAAAGTAGTGGCAGACTCAAACATTTTTCCCATATGCTCTGCACTACTCACATCCCAAGCACCTATATCTTGATTGAAGGTTTCCGCATTTCGAAACATGAAACGCATATTTGTTACATTACTTACATCCCACATTCCTATATCTTGATTAAAAGCACTGGCAGCATCAAACAGGTAACTCATATTTGTTACATTACTTACATCCCACATTCCTATATCTTGATTAAAAGCACTG
>JBELIG010000005.1:9669-10476 GCA_042091035.1 Sphingobacteriales bacterium
GCGGACTCAAACATTCTTCCCATATACGTTACACTACTCACATCCCAAGCACCTATATCTTGATTGAAGGTTTCCGCAGTTCGAAACATTTCCTGCATGGTAGTAACTTGACTTACATCCCAAGCACCTATATCTTGATTAAAGGTTTCCGCAGTTCGAAACATAAAACACATATTTGTTACATTACTTACATCCCACATTCCTATATCTTGATTAAAAGCATTGGCAGCATCAAACATTGTTCCCATATCCGTCACATTACTTACATCCCAGCCTCCTATTTCCTGATTAAATGTAGAGTAAGAAAACATGTTTGACATATCCGTCACATTACTCACATCCCAGCCTCCTATTTCCTGATTAAAGTCAAATGCTTGATAAAACATGTTTGACATATCCGTCACATTACTCGCATCCCAGCCTCCTATTTCCTGATTAAATGGAGAGTAAGAAAACATGTTTGACATATCCACAACATTACTCGCATCCCAGCCTCCTATTTCCTGATTAAATGGAGAGAGACTAAACATAAATTCCATATTTCCCACACTGCTCACATCCCAGCCTCCTATTTCCTGATTAAATGAAGAGCCAGAAAACATGTTTGACATATCCGCAACATTACTCACATCCCAGCCTCCTATTTCCTGATTAAATGAAGAGTAAGTAAACATGTTTGACATATCCGTCACATTACTCACATCCCAGCCTCCTATTTCTTGATTAAAGTCAAATGCTTGATAAAACATACCTGACATATCCGTCACATTGCTCATATCCCAAGCTCCAATTTCCCCATTAAAATTT
>JBELIG010000005.1:10576-49301 GCA_042091035.1 Sphingobacteriales bacterium
TCAAATCACTGAATTTCACCTCTGAGGTATTAATAGTTGAACAATCCAGTCCAGCGTCAGTGATGTTCCAATTGAACTCATCGATTATGTTTTGTCGTTCAGCTTCTGAACTACAATAAGAAGTTAAATTTGCGCCAAAATTCACATTTGATTTAAGATTCTGAGAGAACCAGCCTTTGAGTATCAAATCATACGTTTCTGTTGTAAGTCCAGACCAATTAAACATACTTTCCATATCTTCCACACTACTCACTTCCCAAGCACCTATGTCCTGATTGAAGGCAGAAGCTTGATAAAACATACCTGACATTTCCATTACCTTACTCACATCCCATGAACCTATATCCTGATTAAAGTCATATGCCAAAGAAAACATATTTTTCATATTGGTAACATTGCTCACATCCCATGTTGCTATATCTTGATTAAAGGATTTTGCCCATCTAAATGTTTCTTCCATATCAGTAACATTGCTCACATCCCATGAACCTATATCTTGATTAAAGGTTTCTGCACCAGAAAACATACCTGACATATCCATCACACTACTTACATCCCATGGAGCTATATCTCCATTGAAATAAAATGCACTAGAAAACATACCTGACATATCGGTCACATTGCTTACATCCCAATCACCTAAATACTGATTAAAATTCGTTGCACCCCTAAACATATTAGACATGTTTGTTACATTACTCACATCCCATGAACCTATATCTTGATTAAAGTCATTATATCCTTGTGGCGAAAAAAACATATCAGACATATTTTCCACATTACTCACATCCCATGAACCTATATCTTGATTAAATGCGAATACGGAATCAAACATTTTCTCCATACTGATTACATTGCTTACATCCCAAGCACTTATATCAGCATTAAAAGAATACCATCCATTAAATGCATATTCCATATTTGTAACTGCACTAACATCCCAATCAGGCATTGCCCCATATTCACTATCATAACACAGGCCATCTGCCTGATGATGAATTAAGCAATCAATTATAGCACTATAAAAATTATCGTCATTTATAGGTGTTTGGCAATATCCTATGTAGGGTATTAATATAAACCAGTAAATTATCCTTTTCATAAAGTATTATTTAAGTAAAAAATTAAACGATCAATACAATTAAACTAAATAATTAATCATAGTAAATTAAGCTACCTTTCAAAGTGCTCTTGTGTAAAATATTATCATTAAAAAAATATATAAACAACTATTTAATAGAAGCTCTTGTGGTAGTCATTTAGCTTCACTTATAATCGACTTAATCAATTGACCGTATATACAAATTTAAATAGGCTTCCCATGAGGATAATTATTCAAATGATCCGATCGAAAGTTTCGATATACGACGATCTTATTTACATTAGAACTTTAATAATTCTAGCCTTTGCATTGATTCATGAATAGTAGCTTGAAATAATGCTTCAAGCCTGTACTTAGAATCTAAAAGAACATCAAAAGCAACAGAATTCTTTTTCAAATCTCGTGCCAAATCCAGATACAAACAAAAAATAGCACAAATAAAAAGAAGAGATTCTATGCTCTAGCTATGAATTTCCTATTCTTAAACTTCTAACTTCTGAGCAATAAATTTTTACAAATTTCCACCATACAGAAGCAATAAAAAAGACTCATTACGAATCGTATTTTTGTAGTTAGTATTACCTATAATCAATCACTATATCAGTATTGACGGCTAATTGACTTCTATATTAATCTTAATTTCATTATATTATAAGCTATTGATTTAATGTTATTTATAACAAAAATCCTTAAAGATGAGCTCAGAAAATAAAATGAATCGTCTTGCTTTAAACCAAAACATATTGGGTAAAACCATGATTATGGGACAAGGCTTTGATGAAGGAAAAGAAGAGACTCCAACAATTACTAGTTTAGGGCTTCCAGTCTATTTAAATGGAACACATAAACTTCCTGATTATGGAGAACTTGATAAATCTAATGCTTTGCTTATTGGCAGTATGACAAATCCACAAGCTATGCCTGGCATGCCAGATTGTAGCGGTGAAATCAGGTATGAATTCTGGATGACTGAATCAGAATACCTAATTGTGATAAGATTAAAACTCGAGGAAAGCGCCTACAATGAAACAACGGCTGCTGCCGAAATTCTTAGCCTAGTTAAAAGGAACTCAATTCCTGAAAGCCTACCCGATACGGCAGACAACCAAATCAAAATCATCCAAGAGATGCTGAATCCACATTTCAAAAATCTATTCAGTGCATACGACAGTATGGAAAAACTAAAAGATTGGACCTTTAATGAGGATGCCTTATCGTACTTGATCAATGATTTTTTTGAACTAGTCAATAAAAGCTAAAATAAAAAGAGAGGCCGTAATCATAATTACGACCTCTCTTTTTTTATACTCAAATCACTTCTCGGATTCAGCAGGTTCACGTTGGTAAACGTATCCTTTCTTCACCTTACTATCAACAATCATCAAATCAACCACACGGCTAAGCGTAGTCCTAGCAGTATCGGGCCCAAAAGACATATCTACCCCAGAGGTCACCCAATTCTCCACATCCTTGGATTCAAAATTCACATTGCCTGACATAGACCACTTGATTTTCCATTGTGGATTTTCATTGGCATCCAGAAATTCCTTTGCCATCTCCAAATGCGCATCTCTTCCTTCGATAACTGCACCTGAAGGAGTATAATACATAACATCTTCGTGCTCCATGGTCTTTACAGTCTCTAAATCTGCATTATTGTAAGCACCAAAAAATGCTTTCACAACTTCTGTAGAAGCCATATCTCCTGCAACAATATCTACAGGATTCTTATCATCATTCATTTCATAACCAATAACGGTTGGTCCAGTATCTTCTTTTTGCTCAACAGGCTCTGACTGATTGCATGAAACCAAAAGCAGCAACATCACAAATGGTAAAATTCTCATTTTTAATTTTTTAGTTAGTATATAATCTCATAGAAACTAATTCTTATTAAGAAAGTCCCAATAAGATTCGTTCCTAAAACGAATAACAATTATCATCAAACTATTAGTTGCCACATTCAAGAATATATTAGAGAAAACAAAAAACAGCTCCTTGAGTATTCAAGGAACTGTTCCGTTTTTTTTAGTAGCTCTATCGATAGAATTACTTCCAAAGCCACCAAAACTTGCTATTAGTGCTTTCAAAAAATAAAGAAAGCACTACAAAATAAAAAATATTTTTCTTTATCACTCAACAACAGCTTTTTATAAATACTAACAAACACAGCTTAATTTATTTAACTAAAAAAATTGGCCCATACTGTCAAACAGTATGGGCCAATTTAAAATTAGGAAAATAAGAGAAGAAAGTTAATCCCTAGTTCGCATCAATAAGGATTCCATCACCAGACACATCGGCATCAATAAAAGGAAATCCTTTAAAAAAGAGAGCACCACTTCCATTGATATGCGCATCCAATAGTTCATGGACAGTTATCAACAATTCCCCATCTCCACTAATATCGGCATCTGTAAAATCTGTAGTCAAATCAAAGGCTGCTACTCTTCCATTTCCACTTATCCTTGCATCAAGGCGTTCACTAAGCCCCTCTAACACCAATTCTCCATTGCTTCGGACACGTAAGTCTAGCTCATCCACTAAGACCCCGAGATCCACAGAGGCGCTGCCGCTCACCTCCACTCGAATCTTATTCCCAGTCAAAAAGTTACTTGAACTAACTATTGAGCGCCCTCTAACATCAATACAACGCACAGATGGCATAGTCACAAAAAGAGTAACAGTTTCGCTATCTACAATACACTCGTCATATCTCAGTATAAGACGACCATTATCATTATCTAAATCTACAATCTGCATGATACTTTCAGGAGCTTCCACTACTACTGAGAAAAAAGGTCCTTCTGTAATTATTACTCGCTCATCCTTTGTTGTTTTTATCTCATCAAATTCACCCATAAAGAAAGCATCCTCAATAAGTATCCCACTAGCCTGACGACAGCCTAGAATATTCTCATCATCCAATGCACATGCATTTAGGCAAAGCACGATTGATCCCACCAACATTATTTTCAACAATTTCATAATATTCATTTTTAGGTTTAACTGATTTGTTTAGGTCTACGGTTAATAAGAATTCGAGTAATTACTTCCCGAATGCCATCTGTTGCCTCTTTGCCTTCCAAAGAATCCTATCCTTAAGCCCACACCAAGGACACCTCCAGATAACTTATCCGGCTCAAACTGAGGCTCAAAAAATGGCTTTATAGACCTAGACCCATAGTATGCATTCAAACGAATCCAATTCGTTAGATTCATCTCCACCCCTATGTTCCCATTAAGCGCCATAAGTATTTTAGAATCTAAACCATAAAAAGGATCAAAGACATAAATATCTGCCTCACCCACACCAAACTTAAAATCTGCATAAGGGTGGATCATTTTATCCTGCCATGGACTAAAACCAAACCATAGCCCACCATGCGCTAACTTCAGATATTCAACATCTCCAAATTGATCAACAGCGACGAGGTCATCCCCTCCTGCTCCATAAATGCCTAAATAACCATTACCCATATTCAAAGCTAAGCCGGTCTCTAAAGTGTAGAGGCCATCATCAAGTTGATAATCACTGTTTATAGCAAAAAACACTCCAAATCGCTTAGACTTGGAAAACAACGTTTTATCCGTTTTTCCTGGACCAAATCGCTGAGCAAACAAATTACCAGTGCCTATTAAAGCTATCATCAGAATCAAGATTATCCTTTTCATATACGCTAAAGTTTATGGACATACCTGTGGCTAATTTGCCCTTGGCAAAAGTCCGTTTAAATTGTATTTATGTTTATAATTAGATCAGAACCTAAAACCTAACTTCAAGCCTGGCCAGAAATCGAATTGTCTGTCCCCAAGACTAAATCGGTTCTTCTTGGTAAAATTCAAATGCTCTATATTAATACTTCCTTGCTCATCCTGACTTAAGACATTGAGGTGAATGCCCACTATAAGTGTTGAGGCATATTTTTCCCTACCCAAACTAATCCCATTTGTTAAGCCGTAATTAAATAACATTACCTTTGGTTCAAAGCCACTACCAGCAAGTATGAATCGACTAAGTGTTAATTCCTGCATTAGCGCGTACCTCCCCTTGGAAAACAACCAACCACCAAATCCTATCTGCAGGGCTCCTCTATCTCCACCCCAGGACTTATAATCGAATATATCCTCTTCTAAATAAGTCCAATCAAAGGCTAAGCCAAGTATGGTATATAATCGCTCGTGGCCAAACCTTAATGAAGCATTCAATGCAAACTCCGAAGCATAAGCAATTTCAAATCGATTATATCCTTTTCGGATAAAATTGACCAAACCAATACTTCTGTAATCACAGGTATCCGCAGCATTAATCAAGCCAAACTGCCTACCAACCTTTCCCTTGTTAAGATTGAATAAGCCAAACTGCTTCCCCGAATCTCCACCGTTTATATTGACAAGTCCATACTGTCCTTCACTGTCCGATTCATTTACATTTAAACTGCCCACTTGTGCATGCGTATCCCCTTTGTTCTTATTATAAAAGAATGCCGCTTGTACCCGTAATCCAGAATCTATGCCAGAAAAGTTACACATCAAACTGACTTGATTCCCCTTATGCATCCCCCTACTGAGATTAGTTAACAAACTAACTTGTGTGCCATAGCCACCATTGGCGATATTCCCCAAAAGTGCTACTTGTGGCCCCTTAACAAAACCCTTAGATCTATTGAAGAGTATGGCTAATTCCCTACCTGAGTGATCCTGAGAATTTTTATTCCAGAGCACAGCAGTTTGATTCCCCTTAAACGATTCTTCTTCATTCAGCCATTGCAAACCTTTAGGTCCATTATTATATAATTCCCTATCAACAGGACTTTCCTCAAGTGCTTTAGGCATCTTAAAATCCGGAAATTCCGGTCCCTGATAGGATGGAATCCATCCATTCGGCAGTATGTACACAAAATCCTCTTCTTGGATTTCCTCTTCTTTATTGACAGGCACCGACTCAGGAACCCGTTTTTTTATCGCTGGTTTTAGTTTCTGTTTTAAGACAACCATATTGCCTAGAAACTTATATACAAGTTTCGCTTCGGCACATATCAAACCAACACCTTCTTCCCGATTTTCAGCTCGTCCAACTATTGTATATTTATGCCCTAAAGAAACAGTATTAGACGAATAGCTGAATGCAAGACCCGTCCTGTTTCCATAATCACGAAGTATCTGCTCTAAGCTTAGCTCCTCATAATTTAATTCCACAGATGCAAATACATATTGTCTCCCAGATATACATAGTATTATCAGTAAAACCTTCAATATAATTAAGCATCTCTTATTCACAACCTGCTCCTTTTAAAATCCAATCAAAAGCATCAACTTTCTCTATCTCCAAATCCAAACTGAACACAAGAACTTCTTCCAACAATTCTAGCTGCTCAAGATCGACTTCCATCGTGATCAAACAAGCACCTATACCCGCCTCATCAAAAGTCAATTTAAGACTTGCAAACTCATTTAGCTCCTTTGCGATTTGATTTAAGTTAACTTTATCAAATATTAACTTATTAGTCTGCCAAACAGATATATTCTCACCTATATCCTCCAACTTTAATAACTCTTTTCCTTGCTCATCTAAGACAGCCTGTTCTCCCCGCTCCAAGTTTATAGGAGTAAGACCTTGACTTGAACCACCAAAAGCAACTCGTCCTGAGGCAACTCGAATATTAACTGAGCTCTCATCCCTTGCGTCAATATTAAAGGAAGTACCAAGGACCTTTGTTACAGAATTCCCAGCTAAGACTTCAAAGACACTCGAAGAGTCCGTTTTTATATCAAAAAAACCTTCCCCTTCTAAAATCAAAGTCCGCTTTTCTGCAGTACCTGTATATCTAAGGGAGGAAGCATCATTCAACCACACCCTACTCCCATCGGGTAAAAGTATCTCTTCACTCTTTAATGCATTGGTTTCAAAAGAAAAGGTCTCAATATCTTGAGCGCCAAATCCCCCTACACCAATCATTATAAAGACACCAAGCAAACAAGCTGCCAAAGCAAAATAAAAAAGCTTAATTACTGCAGCTGAGCCAGAAGGCTTACTTGCCGTTTCAATTTGCTTCCAAGACTGTTCTTGAATCTCTTGCAGATTAACTCCATCATTAGTCGAAGTACTAGCAATCAGAACCCCTAAATAGTCCTCAAACAACTTGGCATTCTCTTCCGACTGAGCTAACCAATTCTCTAAAATGAGTTTATCGGCAGCCTCCAGCCTGTTCTCCCAGTACTTCAACACTAGGACTTCGATCGCTATATTATTATCAGTTTGTTCCATTATTCATACTCTAGATGCAGTCAAAAAACCAATACCCTTAGTCCTTAGAATTATTTTTTAGTTTTTTCTAATCCCAAACAACTGCGCAATAAGACCAAGGCCCTCGACAACTGAGCTTCAATTGTTTTCTTTGCTTTTCCGAGATAATCAGAAATCTCCACTTGAGTCAATCCTTCCTTTCGATATAAAGTAAAGGTCTCTTGTATCTTTTCTGGCAAGGACTTAATACAAGCTTCTAATTGAGTAAACTGCTGTTTATGTTCAATTACATGTTCCAATCTTGTATCCAATTCGGTAAGATCTAACTGATCAGGATTTGCAAAACTCTTCTGTGCTCTTCGAAGCATCAAGGCTTCATTAAAAGCCATTTTCCTAAGATAAGCTTGGAGAGAACCTGTGATTTTTAACTGACTTCTTTTTTCCCACAATTTCAAAAATGTATTCTGAACGGCTTCTTGGCAATTGTCGTGGGAAATCAAAATAGGCTGAACATGTAAAAATAAACTCTTAAAGTATTTTTTAAAAAGTAGTTCAAAAGCCTGATGATCGCCTTTCGAGAGCGCTTGAAGCAAATGATGTTCCGTCATAAGGGGAGGGAATTTTACATATTTATACTAAATAAAGAAAATAATTCAATCTTACCAAGGTGATTATACTAGACATAAAAAAACTCCTACCAAGTAAATCTGGCAGGAGTTAAAAAAAACGAAGGATTAAATCGTTTAAGATCGAACCTTTATATTGTACCAATCGATTTTTCGAGTAGCATACATGGTAATCGTTATAATTAAGAACAAACCTACGGCTCCCATCAGTAGGGCATAATCTTCCATCTGAACCGTAACGAACATAAATAGATAAATGGAAGCAAGAAGAGCAAATATTATCGTGGCATCCCTTAATCTTCCGAACAAGTTCCAAGCATACAAACTAACCAATAGCGTTACTGAAAGAGAGGAAATCCAAAATGATAAATTAAAAGGAATATGCTCCACTAAACCAATCAGTAGGGTAAAAAAGATCACCAAGGCAACCCCAATTAGTATATACTGAAAGGGATGCACCTTATAACCCTTAAGAATCTCAACAATAAAAAACACAAGAAAGGTAAGCCCAATAACGAGCATAGCATATCGAACAAGTCGGTGCACTTTCTGATACCGGTCCACTCCATCGACAAGCTTTAAGCCAAAAGCTGCACTATTGAAGGCATTACTATGAATATTTCCGGTCCATTGTTGGGGAAAGGTTCTGTTCAATTCTAAAATGGACCATTCCTTTGTTGAGATAGAATCGCCTGAGTCCTCCGGAAGAAACTCTCCAAAGTAAGAAGGATGTGGCCAATCTGACTTAAGCGAAAAGTTACTTTCTTTTCCGGCTGGTATAAACTGTATAGAACTTGTCCCTAAAAGACGAAGATCCAATTCTAGTTCGTAAGTCCCCTCGGTAGCTTTTGCTTTTTTAGGAAAAAAACAACTAAAACCTGAATTCATAACCTCTGAATTACTGACCCCCGATGTGATTTCCAAAGGACTCCCGTCTACCTTCAAATCGAGCTCTTTGATACCTCGTTGATCTGTTACTCCAATGTTTATTTTTGCCTCATCCCATAAAATACGAAGTGCGCCAGCAGGTTTAGAGATCTCTGCCGGAAAACTTGCAGTCAAAGCAAAATCACCATCGTAGTACTTAGCATCATATATCCCTCGTTTTTTCACAAAGGTTTTCAGATCGCTAGTCACATTCAAAACATCAGGAAGAATATGGAGGAACTTGGTGTAGGTAGATTTTCGACCATTCTTATCTGGCTTAGACTCGTATAAACAAGGAACAGACAATACAGGACCTGAAATTGTCTGAGCCTTTGCGATCCGTTGACCGATCTCCCGCTCTACAGACTTACTTAAACCCTGTCGCTCATATACCAAAGAGCCAACTTGGCTTGAAGGAATCAATAAGAATAGACTGATTATAAAGATCAAAAATGCTTTTAAGCTAACCGATTTTCCAATGCGATCCATAAAAGACATTTTTTTTTCATGTTGCTCATTCATTTTTTAAGATTTAAAGTACTTTGTATTTCAAAGTAGGTTTATAAAAAAATAAGGTTTGCTAAAAACCTAGCTTATTTGAGTAGTTTTTCGATAGCTGCAATATGCTTCTTGAACGCAAGCCTACCCTGCTCCGTAACTCTATATTCTGTTCGAGGCTTTCGATCTACAAATTTCTTCTCAACATCTACATACTCCAGTTTCTCAAGGGATTTTATATGAGATGAAAGATTACCGTCCGTAACCTGCAATAACTCCTTCAAACTATTAAAATCCTTGAATTCGTTCACAACAAGGATAGACATGACTCCAAGCCTAACCTTGTTTTCAAAAGCTTTATTAAGATCTTCAATTATTGATTTCATGCATCGTACTTTAAGTGCATGTAAATTCCATATCCAATATGAGCTAAACCAAAACCTAGAGCCCAAAAAGCAAGACCGTAACCAATAAAATAAATACCTAACAAGCCTAATATTATCTCGATAACTCCAAGCCCCCTAGTTTCCTTGAGGGTATACTTACTTGCATTTACCAAGGCCAAGCCATAAAAAAGAAGACATAAGGGAGCAATCAAGCCCAAGAATCCTTTTACTAAAAGTATCAATACCAAAAGCCCTCCAGTAATCAATGCAGGAAAAAAACTTGCCATAAACTGCTTTGACTCGGACCCCCAAACAGATTGACCATTTCGTTTTGCCTTCCTAGTTGTCAACCAATACCCTGCTCCCAAGGCACTCAAGATCGCGGATGAACCCAATATTAATAACAATAGCATCTCAGTACTCGTAGCACTAAATTGTCTGTAAGAAAAATAATCTCGTCCCTCATATACCAGATCATAAGCAAGATAGGAAGTAAGTAAAGCTATACAGCCAGCAATCACTCCAGCCATTCCACTCAAAGAAATAAAGCGACCAGAACGATCCATCATGGATCGGATAACTTTAAGATCTTCAATATATTTTTCTTTAGCGTTTTCCATTTTAAAGTACTTTGTATTTCAAAGTTAAATTATAAAAACTTAAATCCAAATAAACTGATAGTAAAATTTTACTTCTACTTCAGCTTGAAGTCCTTTGGGATTCAATACCTTTTAAAGAATTATACTCGAGTGAGTAATGGCTATTAGATTCTGCGATTATCTAAATCAGATTGCCACATGCGCAGATCCTTGAGAATCTGTGTAGAAAGGTGTGCAACCGAAATTGTCAATAACACCCTGGACAGCTGCCAAAGAGGCTTTTGTACCCTGAATCAACAACTGACCCGGAATTGGTGCCACGAGCTCATACATTGCCCCTAAAGGAGAGGTATCAGAAAGAGCTACATCCACCATCTGATTAACAGCCTCGGGTGAATCATAGACTTCATAAGCCTGAGATTTACGATTTTCTGCATCTATACCATAACGAAATATGCGGCAGCCAGACACATTACCACCTATAAATTCAGCTAATTTTTTGTGGGCCGCCTCTACGGCATGCAGCTCTGACCCTTCTTTCCAAGCGTATGATACACTAATAATAATAGTAGACATAGATATGAGTTTTACTCTAAATGTAGAGTAAAAAGCCAAAACAAAAAAAACTGCAATTAATTAATTATCAGACTCTTTAGCCAAAACTTTCCTCTTATAGGGGTCCTCTTCCACAATCTCTAACTGCCTTTCTTTAGTCAAGAACATTTTTATAGGCATTGCTGTGATAGATTCTTGAATACTAAAAAAACTAGAATGATACCTTTGCTTGGCAAGAGAAAATCGGATATTGGATTTAAGGTGATTCAAATTTTCTGCCAAAGTCCATCTATACAGGAAGGATGCACTATGTTCGCCCCCATCTAAAAGATCAAAACAAAGATTAATCTCATCGACTTGCACATCAAACAATAAAGATTCTATTTCTGACAATTCTACTGAACTCTTTAGAGCATCCTCGCTAACGAAATCTCTAGGAAGTAGATATGACTTTCCTAAACGAGAAAAAGCTCTTCCAAAGAAAAACACATCGAGCCGAGTGCCATCCGGAAAATCATTTTTTAAATAATATTGCTTGACCCGATTAAGCTCAAAGTACATCTCTTCACCTAATGGATTATTTACAATCTGTATATCATAGTCTTGAGCAACTAGATATTTCTGAAAATCTAGAATGAAGGAATTCTTATGATCAATATTAAGTCCAGATTCAATATAGGACTCACAATTAAAAACTAAGGCGATTTTTTTCTGCTGAGCAAATACCAAGGAGGAAAAGCAAAACAGAAACAATAGAGAACTTAAGGCTTTCATTTTAAATAATTTTAAGGCGCTTTGAAGCCCTTTGTAAACAAAGTCTTCTCAATTTATTGAATATAAGGATATCTTTACGAAAAAAAACATCCATGCCATCTAATAGGATTAAGATAATATTCAGTCTGAGCCTAATCTTTCTTTTTTTCGCTCACACCACTTATGCATATAGCTCACCTAAAAATGACCTAAAGAGCCCTTACAATTCTATTTGGGCCCACTTACACTATCTTCAGGTAGATACATACAATTCGGAGGAAGCTATAAAACCTTTTAAGCTTGAATCAGAACCTAAACAAGCCCTAGAGTTAGCCAATAACCTATTGCAGATATTTGATTGGAAAGGTCTATACGTTGATATAGAAAAAGTCCCTAAGGATAGCATGTACATAGATTCTCTAGAACAAAAACCAATCTACTACCCCTTCAAAGGAGATTTACCAGACGTATATCTTATCAAACAAAACGACCAATGGGTATATTCTAAACACACGCTAGAGCGCATACCTACTATCCACAAAGAAATGGGTTTGATAAAATCAGCTATACTTTCTGTTTTTCCCAAAGTAGGGCATAACGAGTTTTTAGGTATTGAGGTTTGGCAATATGTAGGCATATTTACGCTGATCATTTTATTCTTCTTGATCCACTTTTTACTCTCTAGAGTGCTTTCACCAATAGTAAAAAATTACGCTCAAAAAATATTAAAGGGAAAACTAGGCAACCAGATTAATATTCAAAAGATCACAAAGTTGTTGAGTTACTTTATTTTATTACAATTACTTAGGCTAGCTATTCCAATGCTACAGCTTGGCGTTGATGTCTCTGCCTTAGTTGGTAAAGGACTGAATATCTTATCGACGATCATAGTATTGTTAATAGCTCTTCAGATTCTTAAGATTGGTGTGCGGATTACCACAAAAATCACAGATAAAACAGAAAGCAAGATGGATGACCAACTGGTCCCCCTTCTTGAAAAATTTGCTAGAATCGTAATCATTGGACTTGCTGTACTTCAAATACTTAGTTATGCTGGAGTAAACATCACAGCACTTCTAGCTGGAGTTTCCATCGGTGGACTTGCTGTTGCCTTAGCTGCCCAGGATACCGTAAAGAATCTACTTGGCTCGGCCATGATATTTATGGATAGACCCTTTCAAGTTGGCGACTTCGTATCAGGGCCTGATTTTTCAGGAACAATAGTTGAAGTTGGATTTAGATCTACCAGAATAAAAACAGTTGGCTCCTCCATTGTCTCCATACCTAATGGAGTCGTAGCTAATGCAACAATAGATAACTTCGGGGTGCGATCATTCCGTCTATACCAAACTACCTTAGGATTGACCTACGACACTGATGCTGTAAAAATAGAAGCTTTTAAGGCAGGTTTAACCAAGATACTTCAAGATGAACCAGTAGTACACGACCAGGACATTATGATCTATTTTACTGAGTTTGCAGCTTCTTCACTCAATCTTTATTTCAAAGCCCCCATTCGAGTGGCTAGTTTTGATGAAGAACTCCAAGTGAAAGAAAGGATTAATATTAAGATTCTTCAGCTGGCTGCAGAACTTAGTGTCGACTTCGCCTTTCCTTCTACCTCTGTATATATTGAAAAGAATTAAAAAATGGCGATGCATATGCATCGCCATTTTTTAATTTAGGAAATCTTGAAATGCTTTTAACTTCTCCCATTTTCCTTCCACGGCCATCTGCGCCTGTTGGGATAAGGTGGATGTATATTTACTCTCAAGTAACTGCCCAAGAAGTTTATTTATATCATCAAAGCCCGCTTTGGCAACATCCTCCCAGTTGTGAATTCCATTAGACTTTAAGGTATCCTCTTCTTTGCTACCAACCCCTTTAAATATTTGGAGATCTGTAACATCGGTAGGGTATTCAGCAATGCGTTTTAAAGACTTAGGATCTTCCATCTTCATAACACTAAAATGTCTTGCTTGTCTCACCCATCCATCTTTGGCAACTCGATCCGGCAAATAGCCAATAGCAATAGCTAATGCACGTCCAGTTTCTTCGTCCAATGCTGCAATTTGATCGTATGTAAAAAAGCCCCTCTCGTTCAATTGTTGCTCCAAAAACGGCCCAATTCCGTTAATCAATTTGAGATCATCTCTGTTGTCAAAGTCAGAATTAGGAATAATCGTCCCCAACTTAGAATCCACAACTTTCTGAGCTTCTGTCTCCACCTTTATCTCTACCTCCTCTAATGCAACATCACTAGACTGATCCACATTAAGTGCCACAGGAATCTTTATTCCAGAACCTACAGATCCAAGTGCACTAATCTTCTGCTCAATATTTGAAAGACGTTCGTCCAAGAGCTTATTTACTGCATCAGGAGCTACTGCAGTATCTTTTTCCTGAAGATCGCGCTCCAGTTCCTGGACAGTGCTCTTCAATGAACTGATCTGTCCAATTAAACTTCTGTTATCTCGCTTGAGTGCCTCAATGACAGCCTTATCCTGAACATTTGAATTGGACTTATTCTTAAACTGCTTTAGCTCATTATCCATCTCTTCTACCAAAAGCTCCCGTTCAGAAAGTGATTCTTTCAATTGGTTGAATTCTTCCTTGCTAATGAGTTCTGTTTCACTATTTGCAGTATTCAGTTTCCTGAATTTTCGAGCTCTTGATCCCCAAATCATCCAGGCGATCACAAATCCTATTAAAAAAGCGCCAACGAGAAAGCCTAAAAAATAGATACTCTGCTCTGAAGTAATACCTTCCACATATTGCTTTAATGTTTCTAAATTCATAGATCTTTATTCTTGCGTTAAAATAACAAAATTAACTCTTCGGTTCCTCTGCCTACCTTCCTCATTATCAGAACCATCCAAAAGTGTATTAGGTGCCACAGGTTGCGATTTTCCTTTCGAACTTGTACTGATTTTTTGAGTATCGAGTCCCAATGCCATCAAGTAAGCCTTTGCAGATGATGCCCGGTCAGCACCAAGATTTTCATTATAAGAATCACTACCAACACTATCAGTGTGACCTATAATATCTAATCTTGCCAAAGAATCTAAGTCAAAATAAGTGACTAAAGAATCTGCATAAAACTTAAATGCTTCTCCAGGTTTAAAAACTGAAGAATTGTATTCAAAATTGGCATCCGAAAATGTCATATCCGTAAACGTAAATTGAAGTTCTTGAAAAGCTACACTATCCGTCAATTCAAGTGCAAATGGTTTTACCATCAAACTATCTGAAACTAAGGCGTAATCAATAACCACTTTACTGAGGTCAATTCCCCGATCTTCAAGCGCAGATTCTAATACAGCAGCCCGAGCAATTCCAAGATTCTCAAATATACCAGACCACATATCTTGCTCCGATTCCAGATAAAAACCTGTGATCTTTAGATTACTTTCTGGATACTTTGAAGTATATAAAATCACAGAATCCAAAAAATAATTATTGTTTTCATTCAAATTTAGTGACATCTCTGCCTCTAAAAACTTAAATTCATCATAAGCATCTAGCAATACTTCGTCCGCTTTGGTCAATTGCATGTTCTTAATTCTTATATCCTCAATTTCAGCAACACATAGATTCTGGATTTCACAAACGAAATACCAGCGTGCAAACAAAGAGTAACAAGCGAATAGTAAGATGCCCGGGAGAAAGAACTTCATATATTCAGTTAAGTTGATTTCCCTAAATTTAATTAAATATATCTTTTATACCAATATTAAATCAAATGGATTGGGATAGTCTAATAAAAGGATTCATAAACTATCTCATGCTGGAAAGAGGCATGAGTAAGAACACCCTCTTGGCCTATGAAAAAGACATTCGCCAGGTGGGCCTATTCATGAAAGACCAAAACCCACCAATAAAACCATTAAATACCAACCAAAATAACTTGCTTGATTTCATCTACGCGCTGAATGATATTGGAATTTCTGAGCGAACACAAGCAAGGATGTTATCCTCCATAAAAGCATTTTTCAAATACCTGCTTCTCGAGAAATTAATCGATGTAAATCCAGGTCAATTAATAGAAAGCCCAAAACTTCCTCAAAAGATACCCACAGTGCTCAGCGTGGGTGAAGTCGAAAAAATCATCAATGCAGTTGATCTCTCCATGCCCCAAGGACACAGAAACAAGGCGATATTGGAAACCTTATATGCTTCAGGTCTTCGTGTTAGTGAATTAACTGAGTTAAAAATATCAGACATGATCTTTGACTTAGGCTTTTTAAAAGTAGTAGGAAAAGGAGATAAAGAAAGACTTGTACCTATCGGAGAAAAAGCAATCAAACAAATAAAAACCTATATAAGTCACTACAGAAAAAGTCTCGACATAAAACCTGACTTTGTCGATCACCTATTCCTAAACAGAAGAGGATCTAAGCTCAGTCGAGTGATGGTATTCAATATTGTAAAAAACAATACAACCAGAGCTGGAGTTACGAAGATCGTTTCTCCTCATACATTCAGACATAGCTTTGCAACACATTTACTCGAAGGAGGTGCAGACCTTAGAGCTGTCCAGCAGATGCTAGGACATGAATCTATACTGACCACAGAGATATACACCCACATTGACCAATCCTACCTAAAAGAGACTATGCTCATGTATCATCCACTTAATAAATAGGCTTAAATAATTCGGCTCAGGCAATTTTTCTATCCAGACAACATTTAGCTGAAAAGACACTGTTGTTCTATAAATATAAATTAAGCTTTACCTTTGCAGCATGCGAAAAAAATTAGTCACCATTCTTTCCGGTATAGTTGGTATCCTTTGGTATCTATCCATAGGACTAAGTGGAAGTTCCTGTGCGCAAATCGTAAGTCCCTCTGGAGGAGAACGTGATACGATCCCGCCAGTAATGGACAGCTTATTATCCAGTCCAAATGAACAGATTAGATTCGAAAAACAAGCCCTCAGTTTTACCTTCGACGAGTTTCTCAATCTTAGCAATCCAAATGAGCAAATAATCGTGACACCTCCCTTGGATTATCCATTTGAGACTGAGCTTAAAAAATTCAAAACACTCATCTTCCAATTCAATGAGAAAGAAACGCTAAAAGAAAATGTCACCTACAGCATTAACTTTGGAGAAGCCATTAAAGATTTCACAGAAGGTAATGCCTTTGAATATAGTTATGTATTCTCAACCGGAGACTATATTGATTCCCTAGAGTTTAAAGGAACCATTACAGATGCCTTTACCAATGAGCCAGTCGAAAAGGCTTTAGTGCTACTCTATTCCAATACGCAAGACTCTGTAGTTCGAAGTGAAAAACCATTTTATTTTGCAAGAACTAACAAGCAAGGTATTTTCCAACTTCGAAACCTCAGATCAGATACCTTCAAACTTGCAGCACTTGTTGATAAAAATGTCAATTATCTGTTCGATCTAGAGAGCGAATTTATTGGTTTTGCAGATAGCTTGGTGATAATATCTGCAGACAGCAATGCTCAGGAAACAGCAAATCTTCAAATATTCCAAGAAACGCCGAGTCTAAAAATTGTTGAAAAAAGCCTCAAAAGCAAAGGTCAGGCAGAGATTCAATTCAACCAAAACATTGAAGAACTATCAATTCTAGCAAATCGATTCGATGAATTTATCTACCAGTACGAATCGGATAAATTATTGATGTGGTATACACAATTACCAGACTCATCAGGCCAATTGATCTTACAACATCCCGACCTGCAGGACACCTTCTACCTTGAAACATCAGCGAAGGATTTTGACATGGACAAACATGTACTCAAAAAACCCAAGAGTAATATGGCTTCAAGCAGACTCCTGCCCGACACTGATCTTATATTATCCTTTGAACAACCTGTATTTCCGACAGACAGCTTTACGATGCAGGTTTTTGTCGATACCATTATGATTGATAGTATCGATGTTGCAGGAATCGACTCTATAGATCCTAGGAATATTATTATTGAACTTGAGCCAGATACTTTTAAGCAAAAAAGAATAATCCTACTGCCCGGATCAATTGGCAATTTGCACGGAAGAAGCCAGGACACTCTACTTTTGAAATATGCATATGCAAAAGAAAATGAATTGTCAGGGCTAGCAGTCTCTGTTAACGGCTTGGATAGCACAACAATATATCAAGCAATACTAATGTTAGGTGATAGTGAAATCAAACAATTCACTATTGAAAAAAATACGACCTTCACGGACATAATAAAACCTCTTTTCCCTGGAGAATATGAATTAATCTTATACGAAGACAGGAATGAAAATGGCAAATGGGACACTGGAAACTATGATGAGAAAAGACAAGCCGAAAAAAGACGTATTTTTGAATTGGATAAGCTAAGAGCCAATTGGGAAGTAGAGTCCATCATTACATGGGAATAGTCAAATAAAATAGCTAATGAAAATACGAGCGGAGGGATTAGTCAAAGTTTATGGAAAAAGAAAGGTCGTTAAAGGCGTTTCAATAGAAGTAAAGAAAGGAGAGATAGTTGGATTACTAGGTCCTAATGGAGCAGGCAAAACCACTACCTTTTATATGGTTGTTGGCTTTGTAAAACCCAATGAAGGAAATGTTTATCTCGATGATGAAAATATAACAAGCCTGCCCATGTATCAACGTGCGCAACGCGGTATTGGCTACCTCCCACAAGAACCGTCTGTGTTTAGGAAGCTTTCTGTAGAAGATAATATCATGGCTGTTCTTGAGATGACAAAGCTTAGCAAAGAGGAACAAAAGGAAAAGTTAGAGTCGCTGATTTCTGAATTTAGACTGGAAAAGGTTAGAAAGAATGCTGGTAATAGTTTATCTGGAGGAGAACGACGCAGAACAGAGATCGCAAGAGCTTTAGCTACGTCCCCAGACTTCATTTTATTAGATGAGCCATTTGCAGGAATCGACCCAATAGCCGTAGAAGATATTCAATACATTGTGGCAAAGTTAAAGACTAAGGATATTGGTATCCTAATCACCGACCATAATGTTCAGGAAACACTATCGATCACCGATAGAGCCTATCTAATGTTTGAAGGAAATATCCTTAAAGCTGGCAAAGCGGAGGAACTTGCAGCAGATGAACAAGTCCGAAGAGTATACCTTGGAAAAAACTTTGAACTAAAACGTAAAGAAATTAATATCGACTCTAAAGACGCATGAAAACATTAAAGATCATAGGCATATCATTGCTAGCATTCGCCTGCTCTGAACCACCTGCCACTAAACTTCGACTCTCTAATCGACGATTAGCAGATAGCATCTTTAAAGAAGAGATCAAACTACTCACTGAGCAACAAGATAGCTCCTGCTTGGAATTCGAAATCAAACACCTTGATTCAGTAGTAGATTCAATCCTTAGCCTCAGAAGAATTAAGATCAAAGAACAGATCGAGCGATCCAAAAAACAGCAACAATGAAAACATCCCTTTTCAATATAGCAGTAGGATTTATTTTGATCTGTCTACTTTATTCTTGCACCAGTCGGCAAGAACGTAATAAGGCCCGTGAAGCAAAACAGGAATTGCTAATGGAAGCTCATATTGATACGAGACGTGCAACACTAATTAAGAACAACGAAGAAAAATGTAGAAGAGAATTCTACAGCAAGGCCATCGCTATTGTAGATTCTATATTGCTTTTAGACGCACGAAAACGACTAGACACGATACCTAAGCCACTCAAAATAACAAGACCAGAAAGACCAGAAATACTCGAGTTCATCGACTCATCTGAGCTGAAACCTTTATTTGATTCCCTAAGTTTTTCTAATCCAAATCAGCAGGAAACAAAAGATTCGATTGAAGACCTTCACTAAGTTCTGGATTAGATAGTACGAGATATAGATGCTCTTTTAAGTAATTCAAACTTTTTGCCCATTGATCTTCCGTTTTCCTTAACGAAAACATGGATTCTCCGCGTACTTTAATCGACTTAAACATACCAAGAGGATGAGGTGCTCTTTTATATTCCTTGTCCAAAATAATCAGTGATTGATCCGTAAGCAGGTTACTTGAATAATCCCCAGAAGCTAAAAGTAAAAATGGGAGATTTAAATCATCCTTCCACAAAACGGTAGATCCGTCTAATCCTTTAAATTCTAGAGGCTTTACCTTATCCCAATCTTTTAGTTGATAATCATAAATAAAATAAACCTGCCCTTCCCTAAATGCTTCATCAAATGCATTTACAATATATTTTTCTTGTCTTTCCTTCGCTTCCAAAACAGCATTCAATGTGACCTCATAGTTCGTCCTATCTTTTTCACTTAAATCTGTTCGCTGAAGTTGCTTATTTATATAGTCCGTCTTGTTCATTTTTGTTACTAGCCGAACCACTAAAACAAAATCTTCCCCAGGGACAAGACTTTGAGCCAGCATCATTTGGGAAAAAATTAAAAAAACGATATATATACTAATACTTCTCTTCATATTGTTTCATTTTTTAAAAGATACAAATAATAAAAGGCAAGGATAATAAAATTGCTTTGGTTTAAATCCAAAAAATAAATTATTTTTCCACCATCAAACTAAAATCAATAGTCCTGACTCTTTAAGTTCGGAATATTATAAATCATTATAAAAAGCATTAAAATGCAGGGAATTGATATACAAGCTTTAAATCAACAAATCCAGATAGACTCCGCTTTTATTGAAGACCTCAAAAAAGAAACCGCAAAGGTTATTGTAGGCCAGCCTAAAATGATCGACCGCCTTCTTACAGGTCTGTTGGCAAAGGGACATATTCTTTTAGAAGGGCTTCCAGGTCTTGCAAAGACCCTAGCAATTAAAACCTTATCTACTGCAGTAAATGCAGACTTCAACAGGATTCAGTTTACACCAGATCTACTGCCTGCTGATATCATAGGTACTATGATTTATAATCCCTCAAAAGGCGATTTCTCCGTTAAAAAAGGTCCTGTTTTTGCCAACTTCATTCTTGCTGATGAAATTAATCGTGCACCAGCAAAAGTTCAGTCCGCATTGCTAGAATCGATGCAGGAAAGACAAGTTACGATTGGAGGTACTACCTACAAGCTGGAAGAACCATTTCTGGTACTCGCTACTCAGAACCCAATCGAGCAGGAAGGGACTTATCCTCTTCCAGAAGCACAGACAGATCGATTCATGCTGAAAGTAAGTATCGACTATCCAAACAAGGAGGAAGAAAGAGAAATCATCCGAAGAAACCTAGGCAATAGTAAATTCGGAGAAGTATCCTCAGTTGTCAACCAAGAACAAATACTGAAAGCTCGAAACTCCGTTGATCAGATCTTTATGGACGAAAAGATTGAGCAATATATCATCGATATGGTATTTGCTACCAGAGACCCAAAGTCAGCAGGATTAGAAGAAATCAGCCATTTCATTGAGTATGGGGGTTCACCAAGGGCCTCAATAAATCTTGCAAGAGCAGCTAAAGCGCAGGCATTTCTTAATCGAAGAGGATTTGTTATACCAGAAGACGTTCGCAATATCGCAAGCGATGTCCTTAGGCATAGAATAGGTCTCAACTACGAAGCAGAAGCTCAACAAGTCAGTGTAGAAAGTATCATTGGAAATATTCTGGATAAGATTGTTGTCCTTTAAAGTACAGCTATGGATGCGCAGGAATTATTAAAAAAAGTCAGACGAATAGAAATCAAGACTAAAGGTATCAGTAAACACCTTTTATCTGGCGAATACCATTCAGCCTTCAAGGGTAAAGGTATGTCCTTTAGTGAAGTCAGAGCCTATCAGTTTGGAGATGATGTCCGAAACATTGACTGGAATGTAACGGCACGAACAAATGATCCATTTGTCAAGGTATTTGAAGAGGAACGCGAACTTACCGTTATGCTAATGATCGATATCTCTGCCTCATCATTCTTTGGTTCAGGTGCCCAAAATAAACGTGCTCTGATCACTGAAATAGCGGCAGTATTATCCTTCTCTGCTATTCAAAACAATGACAAAGTAGGTGTGATATTTTTTAGCTCACAGATCGAACGCTTTATCCCCCCTAAAAAAGGGAAACAGCATATACTTATGATCATACGAGAATTGTTAAACATTCAACCTGTGCATAAAGGCACCAATATTGCAGTCGCTTTGGAATACTTCAACAACCTTGTCAAAAAAAGAAGTATCTCATTTTTGATTTCAGACTTTATAGCCGAACCTTTTGAGACACCACTACGGATCGCAAAGAAGAGGCATGATGTAATTGGGATTCATGTTTATGATAAGCTAGAAGAAAAAATACCTGCAGTAGGACTTCTGCCTATTCGAGATCCTGAATCAGGAAAAAAAGTATGGATCGATACTAACGACAAAGCATTTAGCCAAAAATATCAGGCGATTTTTAAAGACAGGATAGAACAAACACGCCAAATTTTCACAAAGATTGGTGCATCTTGGATTGATGTCCAAACTGAAGAATCTTACATTAAAACACTCTTAGAGTTTTTCAAAAAAAGAGCTTCCTAACATGAACAGATCGCAAAAAACATATAAGGTATTAATCCTGCTGCTTGTTATTGGATCTACTCTTTCAGCACAGGTGTCCTCCCTGTTGGCTTCTCGAACCGCAGAGATCGGAGCCCAAAACAAATTCACACTAAGAGTGAATACCAACGATAGTAGTAGCATAGAAATTAAACCTTGGCAAGCAGACTCAAATCTTGACTTTTTTAACGAAACACCATGGACAAAAAATGCATCTGTCTATGAAAAATCCTGGGACCTTATTGCCTGGGACAGCGGAGCATATACAATCCCTGCTCTGGAGTTAATGATAGGAGATCAAAGCTTTTCTAGCAAAGCTCACAATCTGTTTGTTGGAGATATTCAGCTTCCAGATAGCACTCAACTTTTAGATATAAAACCTATTATTGAAGAGCAGGCAACAGTAGAAGACTACCTGAGCTATATTTATATTATACTTTTCTTAGGAGGCCTGATCTTTGTTTTCTGGTACGTATACCAATCCAATAAAAAAGCGGTTGATCTACTTGATCCTTCACCAGAAGAACTCAAGCGACCAGCACATATAATTGCACGTAAGGCATTAGAAGATCTTGATCAAAAAAACTACCTCGAGGCGGGTAAAGAAAAAGAATTTGAAACAAGCCTGTCTTTTATAAGTAGAAGGTATATATCCAGCCGATTCAATATTTTAGCTTTGGAAAAAGGAAATTCAGCCTTCATGGAAAGCCTGGAAAAATTAGATGATTTTCCAGCTAATCTTAGAACTGAAATGCTAGAAATCCTTCCGAAGATAGAACTCGTAAAATATGCTGGTCAATCTTTACCAACTGAAACCCACAGCAAGTATAGAAATCTTATTAGCCAACTAATAGATCAAACAAGTGCTGATGAAGCCCAAAAATATATACTTGAAGAAGCGGACAAGGTGCTTCAAGAAGCTATAGAGGAAGGTATGCAAAGAACCCTCTCCTTGGGTGCTATAAAAAAGCTCAACAAACTACTCTTAGAATCCGGACATTACGGAATAGTAAGCAGTGAAATCATTCTTTGTAGATGGAATTTCAAATTCCCTTTTTTGAAAGTAGATGCAGCAGCCATCAAATTACCTAAGCCTATCCTTGACTGGCACGAAAATGGACTGAGTTCTTTCTTTAAAAATTATAATAAACTTGGACTACGATTAACGAATGCAGGAATGATTGGGACGCTCTTATTTATTTTCGTCCAACCTCTATTTCTATTGACTAGCATATTCTTTATTGCTAAGGATCTACTACAAGGAAAACGAATATTTGGAACTGGAAATATTATCCTAGAAGAAGATAATCAAATAAGATTCCTATATCAGGTCAAAGAAAACACTAAAAATCAGGACTCATGATCATCTTATTTTTAACTAATTATCAGTTTGAGGACCCCTGGTTTTTGATACTCCTATTGATAGTACCACTTCTATTGGTCAAATACTTACAAACAGCCCGAAAACAAGGGTCAGAACTTGGACTACCAGGTATTGAATCAGACCAAGTAAGAAGAAATTGGAAGATCTGGCTTAAGATCTTGCAACCTTACTTTACCTGTATTGCTTTAGCCCTGATGATTGTAGCCTTGGCAAGGCCACAGGAAATTGAAAAGGAAGAAGAGATAAAAGCAGAAGGAATCGATATATTCCTAACAATGGACTTGTCTATTTCTATGCTGGCCAAAGATTTCGAACCCAACAGATTGGAGGCAAGTAAACAAGTGGCACTTGAATTTATTGAAAAGAGATCTTTTGACCGTATTGGATTAAGTATCTTTTCAGGTGATGCCTTCACACAGTGTCCCCTTACAAGCGATCATAGAGTTTTGAAAGAGTTTGTTCAAGATCTGAATGTGTTTATGTTTGAAAGTACAGGCACAGCCATAGGCATGGGGCTTTCAAGTGCACTAAATAGATTGAAAGATAGTCAGGCAAAAAGTAAAGTCGTTATACTTCTGACTGATGGAAAAAACAATGCAGGATATATCAATCCTGAACTTGCTGCCAGCTTGGCCAAAGAACTCGGTATTCGAGTATATACCATAGGCGTAGGAACAGAAGGAGAAGCATTAGGCCCAATAAATATTGATCGAAACAACAATATCAGAATGGGAATGACCCGGGTTGAAATCGATGAAAAACTATTGAGGGATATCGCAGCTACTACTGGAGGTAGATACTTCCGAGCTACAAATCTAGAGTCACTCCAAGCTGTTTATGACAATATCAATAAGATGGAAAAAACAGTTATGGAAGTGACCGTAATAAAACATAAATCAGATCATTTCAGACCCTTTCTACTGATTGGCCTTGGAATAATCTTACTTTTTTTAATTTTGGACCTAAGCCTACTAAGAAGTATTAACTAATGGAGATATTTCAATTCGAAGAAATAACATACCTTTCCTTAGCCGTGCTGATTCTAATCATCGCAGGCCTTTTCGTATATAACAGAAAAGCATTAGAGAAGAAACTTCAAAAACTCGGAAGTTATAAACATCTCTTAGAACAAATAAATCCTCAAAGTAAACTCCTTAAAAGAAGTCGACAGTCCTTAATTCTTTGCAGTTTGTTATTTGCGGTAATTGCACTAGCAAACCCACAGCTTGGATCTAAAAAAGAAACCGTTCGCCGAGAATCTATTGACTTACTCCTTGCCATAGATATCTCCACTTCAATGCTTGCAGAAGACCTTACACCCAATCGCCTAGAACGTGCAAAAAAGCTAGGAGTCGAATTGGTTGAAAAACTGAAAGGAAATCGTATTGGCTTGCTTTTCTTTGCTGGAAATGCTTATGTTCAAATGCCACTGACCACGGATTACTCAGCTTTTAGAACATTCCTCCAAGCTGCAAAACCTGAATTAGCCAGCACTCAAGGCACCGAATTCAAACCGCTTATTGATCTTGCTGATCAGACTTTCATGAAAGAGAAGCAAACATCAAGAGTCTTACTTATCCTGACCGATGGAGAGGTTCACGATGAAAATGCACTGGCGGCGGCTGAGCAAATTGCAGCAGATGGTACTCGTATCTACACCATAGGGTTTGGTAGTGAAAAAGGGGCCTATATTCCTGTTAAAAGAAATGGGAGAACAGACTTCAAGCGAGACCAAGAAGGTAATTTTGTGCAGTCTAAAATCAACTTACCTTTTCTATCTGACCTAGCGAAAAAAGGAAACGGGCAATTGTTTCCATATTCTGGAGATCGGAGCTTAGCCCAAACAATTGCAGATAAGCTCAATGAACTTGAAAAATCAGAGATGGAACAAAGGATTTACACAGATTATTATAGTTATTTCCAATATTTTTTAGCACTCGCAATAGGGATGCTTGGAATAGAGTTCTTATTAAGAAATAAATCATCAAAAGAATAATTAATATGGAAAGTAGGATCATACTCAGCCTTTTAATACTCTTTTCAGTATCTACTCAGTCACTTGCACAAAGTAGACATATGATGCTTAGGGATGCTGACATTGCCTACAAGAACAAAATGTATAAAGAAGCGGAATCCAATTACCGCAAGGCGAAAGATATCGATAACGATGTTCAGTCTGCTTTCAACCTAGGCAATGCATCATATAATCAGGGAAAATTTGAAGAGGCGGCCAAATATTTTAAAGAAGCAAGTAGCCTCAGCTCCAATCAAAAAATACAATCCGATGCCCTATTTAACCAAGGTAATGCGCTACACCAAGCTGGTGAACTTCCCGCTGCACTTGAAAGTTATAAGGAAGCTCTTAAGTTGAGTCCGGAGGATTCCGAAGCAAGAGAAAACTACCTAAATACTCTTAAAAAACTAAGAGTTCAACAACAGCAGGAACAACAGCAACAAGAACAGGAAAACCAACAACAAGAGCAAGAACAAGAGCAACAGGAAAACCAACAAGAACAAGAACAAGAGCAGCAGCAACAGGAAAACCAAGAACAAGAACAACAGCAACAACAGCAACAACAGCAGGAAAATCAACAACAAGAGCAGAACGAGGCTGGCCAAGCTGAAGAAAACAAAGACAAACTGAATAAGGAGGAAGTAGACAAACTACTTGAAATGATTCAACGGGAAGAAGAACGCATGCAAGAGAAAATGAAAGGAAAGAAATCCAACAAAAAAATCATTAAAGACTGGTAATGCAAAAATTCTTATTATTAACCCTTAGTTATTTATTCCTCCAAACCTCCCAAGCACAAGATCAAGCACAAATGGAGATCAAACTTTCTTCAGACTCCCTTACGCTAGGTAATTATTTTTCTGTGCAAATTCGTTTGTGGAATGAAGAAAATGCAAGCTTTATACTCCCTTCTATGGATGAAGCTGAAATTAAATTAATCTCAAACAAGATTAACTCTAGCAATGAAGAATTGACTCAGGAATGGATTTTTAAAGTATTTCCCTTATATGAAGGCTCCTATTACTTGCCTAAAATGAACATAAAAACAGGGAAATCTTATAAAATCAATATCGATGCAATTCGATTCACTGTAGGTAGCGCAGAAAAAGAAAACAGACAAGTACGTTGTGAAACAAAAAGCCCATTAACGCTTACAAATTTTGAATATACCGAAATAAAAAAAGGCTTATTTAATCGTTCAAAAAAAAATGACAAAAATGAAGGCTAAGGCCATAGTAATATCGCTTCTATGTTTCATATCTCTAAGTCTTACCGCACAAGAGTTTAATCTAGCTGTATCGATGAAAGGAGATTTAGTACAAGGACAACCCTTTACTGTCTCTTATGTACTGACTGGTGGTCGAGGAGGCGATTTTGCACCACCAACATTCAAAGGATTCAGTGTAAGCGGTCCATCTTCTAGATCTGAATACCAAAACATAAATGGTAAATCCTACCAAAGCTATAGTATTGTATATACTCTAGTTCCGCTGAAACCAGGATCGGCATCGATCAGTTCAGCATCAATACGTGTTGGCAATAAAAGATTACGCGCAGAAGGCCGCAAATTCAATATTTTGGCGCCGAAGCAGGGAAGTCAAGAAAGTGGCACACCATTTGTAAATGCTGAAATACCGAAAGATACCTTCTACTCAGGGGAAGTCATTCCGCTAGAATACCGTTTATACGTACCTTATCCTTATCAAAAGAAAGGACAGCGAATAACGATAGCGCCCAAATACGAAGGCTTTTTTGTAGAAAATTCTAGCCTTTATTATTCGGAAGAACTAATGATTGATGGTATCCGATATACGGCATATATTATTGACCGGAAATATCTTTATCCACATCAATCTGGACAACTCACTATTCCATCGATTACCATAAACTACAATCTCGTTCATAAGGATGATCGATTTGGTTTCTTTGGAAGCGGAGGTAAAGCATACACGAACCAATCTGAAGAGAAAGTCATTACAATACTCCCATTGCCAGCTCCTGAGCCAATCAGTTTTACAGGTGGAGTCGGAGATTTCAGCTT
The DNA here is from genome assembly GCA_042091035.1 of Sphingobacteriales bacterium. Classification (GTDB taxonomy): domain Bacteria; phylum Bacteroidota; class Bacteroidia; order Chitinophagales; family Saprospiraceae; genus AM-2324. The sequence goes on from JBELIG010000005.1 coordinate 38,184, forward strand.
CGAGTGGGAAACAGAAGATACAGACATATCAACGGACGATGTATTCAAAGTAAGACTTAAAATTCAAGGAAACGGTGATTTAAAAAGTATAAAAGCCCCAAGTTTAAACTTGGAGTCAGATTCTTTTGAGGTTTTCCCTCCAAAGATTATTGGAGAAGACAGAAATGAATATCGAAACGGCACCTTGCTCTCACTCAGAGTCTATGAATACCTTATAACTCCGCTCAAAGCCGGGGCTTATAAGGTACCTGTAGATGTGTGTTTTTTCTCCCCCGATTCAATGGACTATATCAATAGCCCTGAATTGAGTATACAATTAAACATCACACAAGGCGATGGACTGCAGTTTACTAATCTACCCGATCAAGAAGAGTCAATCGAGAAAAAAAGTAGTATCCAAACCCTTGAGTCTTATTCATATGCTGGCGATCAATCCAAAAAGTCATGGCTGCATCATTGGAGCTATTGGCTAATTCTTGCTATACCATTAGGCCTTACTGGAGGGCTTTGGTTCAATGATCGTTATGAGCGTGAATATGCGGAGCTAAACAAACAGCGAGAAAGGACAAGCAAGGCGCTACAGAAAGCAGATCAGGAAATTTCTAAGCTATGTAAACAGGAAGCCGCATCGAATACAGAACGCTTTAACATGCTCAATAATATTGCTTATGATTACATTAGTGATAAATACGGCAAAGGAAATAAGGTTCGAAACATACAATCCTCAGCTCTGCTTTTAGAACAAGCTGGTTTAGAAGCAGATTCAATCAAAAAACTGCGCACCCAATTAGAAGAAAATGAAATGCTCGCATTCGGAATGCCAGCAAGGGATGAGTTTGAAACCTACAGTGAAAAGCTGCTGGAAATACTTAAAACTTTAGATTAAAAAAGCCCCGAATCAATGATTCGGGGCCTTTTTTTATTTTGCAAATGAAACAGCTCGTTTTTCACGAATCACCGTAACTTTTATCTGCCCTGGATACTGCATCTCTGTCTGGATTTTTTCAGAAATCATAAACGCTAAATCGTCAGCGTACTGATCACCTACCTTTTCAGATTCGACAATCACACGTAATTCTCGACCAGCTTGCATTGCATATGCCTTCTGAACACCATCGTAGCCCATTGCTAACTCTTCTAGTTCGCCAATACGCTTCAGGTAAGACTCTAGTATTTCACGACGTGCTCCTGGCCTTGCACCAGATATTGCATCACATGCCTGCACTAAAGGTGAAATAATATTATTCATTTCAATTTCATCGTGGTGAGCACCAACTGCATTACACACAGCAGGACTTTCCTTGTATTTTTGACAAAGCTTCATACCTAATATAGCATGACTCAATTCCGTCTCGTCCTCTGATACTTTACCAATATCGTGCAACAAACCTGCTCGTTTAGCCATCTTAGCCTGCTTAGGAGATAATCCTAACTCAGCAGACATAATTGCACATAAGTTAGCTGTTTCAATCGAGTGCTTAAGTAGATTCTGCCCATAAGACGATCTAAAGCGCATACGACCTACCATTTTAACTAAATATGGATTTAAGCCATGTATATCTAGATCAATCACTGTACGTTCACCAATTTCGACGATCTGCTCATCCAATTGCTTTTTAGTCTTAGCAACGATCTCCTCAATTCTTGCTGGGTGGATACGTCCATCTGCAACCAAACGTTTTAAAGATAGTCTAGCAACCTCTCTACGAACTGGATCAAATGAAGAAATCACAATTGCCTCAGGAGTATCATCTACTACAATCTCTGCACCAGTAGCAGCTTCAAGTGCTCGAATATTACGCCCTTCACGACCAATAATCTGGCCTTTCAAATCATCCGATTCAAGATTGAATACAGAGACCGTGTTTTCTATTGTATATTCTGCTCCCATACGTTGTATGGTCTGAATAATAATCTTTTTAGCATCCTTATTAGCGGTTGCCTTAGCTTGAGAAACAGAATCCTTGATGATTGCCATAGCATCTGTTTCAGCTTTGGCTTTCACCTGTTCTAATAACTGTTCCTTAGCCTCTTCTTCAGATAAGCGAGCAACCGTTTCCAGTGCTTTTATATGTTCTGAATGAGAGCGATCCAATTCATCTTTACGTTTTGCTACAATCTTAAGCTGTTTGTCCAAATTTTCGCGAACAGCTTTTAATTCAGCCTCAACCTGATCTAAATCTCCTTTTTTATCATCGAGTTTTTTCAGGCGCGCTTGATATTTTTCCTCCTTATCGTTCCACTCCTTCTCCAAACTCTTAACCTCCATCTCTCTTTCCTTGAGGTCAATCAAGTTTTTGGTTTTGTCAGATTCGTATTGGCTCTTCATCCGAGCAAACTTATCTTTCGCTTCCTGTATTTTTCTTTGTTTGATTCTCTCGTTCTCTGAATCTGACTTTGAACGAATTTTATCCGCTTTATTATTTGCCTCCTGAAGTACACGATCAGCAGATAACTTTGCTTCTTGGATGATAAGATCTGATTTTGCGTTGATCTCAGTAATTTTAGAATTGCTTTGCTTGGACATCATTGATCTTACCAGAAAGTAAGCAATGACGACACCTGCAACCAATCCACCTAAGATTCCCATTATCATCGTTGGTTCCATTGTACGATTTTTTTATTTATTTAATGGGAAAAAACGAAATAGCTATGGAGTAGAAACTATACCAAATTATCTAAAGCACCATTTAGTCTATCAAGGATGCTTTCTGCCTGTTCGACATTGTTAAGCTTTATTTTGAGTTCTGCCAATTCCGTAGCCAGCTGAAGGGCCACGATTGCCAAACTATCTTGCTTATCCTTATTAGAATATTTGTCACGAAAAAGGTTCAACCTTTGGTTCAATTCATTTACTGTCGCCTCAAAAGCTTTTCTATTGCTTTCCTCTACCTCTAATGGATACATTCTGTCCAGTATTTGAACGTCTAATTTATTCTTTACTGTATCCATAATATCCATTTAAATGTTTTGTAACCAGTCCACACAATCGTCAATTTCTTTGACATATTGTTCTAGCCTCTTTTTCAGTCGGGCCTTTTCCTTTGGTTCATTTTCATATTTACTCCTATACCTTTCCTCCGCTTCTTCCAGTTTTTCATTAGAAGACTTAAGTGTTTGCTCCAATTGGGTCAAACGCTCAGTCAAATTACTATTTTTCTCCTCCAACTCTTGGCAAAGCATTTCAAGAAATTGCTTTTGCTCTCCAAGTCGAAGAACTTTTTTATAAATATCTGATGCCTTTTGATCTATTTGCATATTGTTTTAAATCTGCAAAGAGAAAAAACTAGCTTCGGATCTGTGCAGATAACTTTGATTGATATTCTTTCATCAAAGCATCCATGATCTTTGTTATTTCTTTATCCTTAAGTGTCTTAGTGGTATCTTCAAATATGAAACTTACCGCATAGGACTTCTTATCTTCACCTAATTGTTCTACACTTCTGTAAACATCAAAAAGGTTAACGGACTTCAAAAGTTTTTTTCCTTGCCTTTTAGCTATTTGTACAATATCACTAAATTTTACAGCATTTTCAACCACTAGGGCTAAATCTCTTCGAACTGCGGGAAATTTAGACATTTGTTCAAAATGAATCTTTTGCTTTTTAAGCGTTTTTATAAGCGCTTTCCAATTCAAATCAGCATAGAAAACATCTGCCTTTATGCCCATAGATTTGGCAATCTTCGGCGACACCTGACCAAACTCTACAAGTACCTGCGGTCCTCTGTGATAACGCATAGCATATGCAAATCTTTCATCAGAAAACTGAACCTGCTGAAGATTTGATAGCCCGAATCGATCTAAAATAGAATCTACAATAGCTTTTAGGCTAAATGCATCTACTTTCTTCTTTTCTGTGTTCAACCAACTTTCATTCCATCGCATACCTGTCATAAACAAGCTTAGATGCTGCTTTTCAAGAAACTGATCTTCTTCTCTAAGATAAGAACGACCAAATTCAAAGAACTTAAGATCGGCATTTTGTCTATTCTGATTGTGCTCTATGGACATCAAACCAGAAAGCAACATATCAGGACGCATAATATCGTGTGTAACATTTGAAGTGTTATTCACATATACCAACTGCTCATCTGTATAGGGCAAAACAGCTTTATACACCTCAGATTGCTTCAGACTTACGCCCATTATCTCATTAAACCCATTCCCAACTAAAACCGAGGAAACCTCTCGCTGCACTTTTCTAGGATCAGGGTTCTTTCCTACATTGATAGCCATCTTAAAATCTTGAGGCACAGGAACATTATTCAATCCATAAATCCTCAAAATCTCTTCAACGACATCAGCAGGCCTTGTTACATCCGACTTATTTGTTGGTATCTTAACCGTAAATCCATCAGCCGCTCTATTTACAATCTCCATCTCCAATGCACCCATGATCTTATGCATCTCGTCAACAGGAATATTTGTTCCTATTAAAGTATTGATATAAGAATACTTAAGACTTACTTCTTTAGGTTCTACTAGCGCTGGGTAGTGGTCAAATATTTTTGAACTTATCGTACCACCTGCAACCTCTTGAATAAGCATAGCTGCTTTCTTCAATGCATAGATAACAATATTAGGATCTGATCCTTTCTCAAACACCTTTGCGGCATCGGTCCTAAGATTATGCTTCATACTACTAACCCGAACAAATCCAGCATCAAAATGCGCAGATTCTAAAAATATTCGAGTTGTAGCATCGGAGACACCACTATCAAGTCCGCCATATACTCCAGCAATACACATTCCTTTATCATTAGCATCGCAAATCATAAGGTCATTTGCCCTCAATTTGATCTTCGTTTCGTCTAAAGCAATAAATTCTGTGCCTGCTTCAAGTGTTTTTACTCGAATAGCTCCACCACTTATTTTATCTAGGTCGAAGGCATGAAGCGGCTGCCCCATGTCGTGCAAGATAAAATTAGTAACATCAACAATATTGTTAGTAGATTTAATACCTATACTATTCAATCGTTGTTTAAGCCATTCCGGAGATTCCTTAACCTCTAATCCCTCAATAACTAAACCAGCATATCTTGGACAAGCCTCTTCATGCTCTATAGTAATACTAATTGGATCTGCAGCACCTTCTTGAAAACCTGAAACATCTGGTAAGATTACAGACTTTTCATATCCTGCATTGATCTGTAAACTTGCTACGAGGTCCTTTGCAACGCCCATATGACAAGTAGCATCAGATCTATTCGGTGTCAAACCGATTTCATATACAATATCAGATTCCAAATCAAAATAAGACGAAGCCTCTGTGCCAGGTGCTACATCCTCGGGAAGGACCATAATTCCATCATGACCTTTACCTAAACCAATCTCATCTTCTGCACAGATCATGCCCATGGACACCTCACCACGAATCTTTCCTTTCTTTATCTTAAATGGGTCACCATCGGAAGGATACAACATAGTACCAACAGTAGCAACCACTACTTTTTGCCCAGCAGCTACATTTGGAGCCCCACAAACAATCTGAAGATCTTCTTCTACACCTACATCAACAGTTGTTAAACTCAGCTTATCTGCATTAGGATGCTGAATGCAGGTCTTTACCTCACCGATTAAAAGCCCCTTCAATCCTCCAGGAACACTTTCAACTTCTTCCATTCCCTCTACCTCTAAACCGATATCAGTCAGAATAACACTGATTTCTTCAGGAGTTTTATCTGTATCTAAATAGCTTTTCAGCCAATTCAGTGAAACTTTCATGTTTAAATATTATTACGAAAGGCCTCAAAAAAGCCCTTGATTTTTATAGATCTTAGATGGACAAAAATATAATTTTATTATGGTTTACCCTTAAATAAAACCAAAGAATATAAAAAAAGGGCTTTCTAAAATCAATTCTGCTTTAGAAGGCCCTTTTACAATACTAATTCCTACTTAATTACTCCACAAGATATTCGGCATTTACTTGAAACACCTGCTTATCTGCTCCTCCTCTGCTCAAGAAAGCAACAACCTGACAGTGCTCAGCAACAAAATCACTGGAAACAGTCAAAGAATAGTCCCTAGAAACAGTGGCTCCAACTACAAGAGGATCTATTGACTCTCCACTAATTGGAGTAAAGAAATCTCTTAGTACATGCTCTTGAATATAATCAACATCTACCCCACTTGGAGTTACTTGAGCTTCATTAATATCATCTTCGAGCAAAACTACGGTTAGAATTAAATCATCGTAATTCAAACTAGCTATAGGGTTAAGGTCTATAGTAACTGAAGCTGATCTATCTGATGCATCATAGGTAATAGCAAGATCCACCTCAACCATCAATTCTTCATTCAATTGCCCAGCAACTTTTGCAGGCCAATCATCTTTACCAAGTATGATATCCGCCTGACCATCAAATTGAATTCTATCAACGGCAGCAGCTGGATAGAAATTTGGGGCTCCTACAAAATTCATAAATGCATTTGTCTGCCCAGTAAATAGCACCTGATTAGATTCTGAAATCGGAAATGCAAAATCGCCAGCATGCACTGCTATTGGAATCAAACGACCAGAGTATTGTTGCTTAAGACCTTTAATTATAGCTGCACCCTCGGGACAATTCACACATTGAACGCCTGTATACTCCTCTACTAGTACATTTTTTTGCTGATCCCCTGTAGGATCAATGGGGTCATCAAAATTCCCTACAATGGGTGGTATTTCTTGGCAAGCACTGAAGCCTACCAATAACATCAGATAAATAAAAAATTTATTTTTCATTCTTTATGATTTTAAAAACTTGTTGTCAAATTAGCTCGAACTCCACTAAACGCAGGCTCTAAGCGACATACCCCACCAGAACATACAATACCCTGTACCTGTTTGACGTAACCTATAGACATACGAGTTGGTCCAGTTACATAAAAAACATCAATTCTTGGATAATGTATCGATAACTTCTCACCTGAATCATTGGTTGGTGAATTTTTACCTGGAGCCACATTGTACATGTCAGTTACTGAAACAGAGAATTTATTAGAGAAATTATACTCTACTCCTCCGTAAATCCAGTCCCCAAAATCATGCTTTACCCCATCCTTTTCTCCAGTGACCATATATTGTCCTTCAAATCGAATTGAGCGCTTTTTACTCAACTTATAAAACACATCGATAAAAGGTGTGATAGTCTCAACAATTGGAACATTGGGCTTGAACTCAAAAACTTCCTGATTGTATTTTTGCATTTGCACACCAGTAGTCAACTTAAATGTACGCTTTGGTTTATAAGTATATTCAAAATAATACTCATCGTAAAGTGGCGCATTGTCTAATGTTACAATATGTGAATAACTAGCATTAAACAACATTTTCTTACTCGGAGCATAACGCACATCAGCCTTCAAAGCCAACTCACCTTTATCTTGGGTTGCAGGTGCATACCTAGCAAGTAATCTATAGGTATGTGTTCTAGCCATTGGAGGCAAGAAATTAACCAATCCATTGTTTAAACTCTCCTGTGGCCTAGTACGGAAACTAAAATTTTCAGTACGCTTACCCTCTAGTGAGATACCAAATCCATTTTTTGAAAAAGAAAGACTAGAGAATAAAACAGAACCTTCTTCAAGTACAAACTGAGAACCTACAATTGTATCTCCAGTAAATTTTGATACGCGTTCTCCTTCAAGATCAACAATATTATCTGATGATTTATAGGCCCCTTCGAAATACCAATTAAAACTTCCCAAAGAAAGCGTATTGTACAAAGAAAAAGCGTAGGTATTATATTGAGGAACAAAAAGGTCTCCATCTCCATAATCACCTAATGAAGCAACAAGGGCATTCATTGAATTATCGTCAAGTGTTCTGTTCACAAAACCAAATCCGGGAGCTAGAGTCAACATACCATCCTCCTTCGGAATGATAAAACCTTCTAAATTGAGCCCCGTAATTAGAGATTCATAAGAAGAAAATAATTGCTTTTGCTTACCAGAGAAGACCTTTACATTCCAATCTTCATTGAAATTATAAATACCCCTTACTCCTAATAAAGCGTTGTCTATTGGTAAACCACGCTCTTCATAAGATCTAAATATTATACCAGAACCCACTTGATCATAAATATAACCTAAGGTAAAATCCAATTTATCCACCTGCTTGCGCACAGTCCACATACCAACACCTTCTCCACTGAAAGATGCCTTTGGATTTCTAAGGTTAGAATTTTGGAAGAAATCAAATCGCAGACCGAAATCAAATCCCCAATTTGAGTAATTTAAATTCAACCAAGATTCTGATCCGAAAAACTGATGATCGAATTGTGGTGTATTTGCAGCACCTATCAAGGAATCCCTCAGGAAAATATTAGCATTGATATGAAGCTTTCCACTAAGTCGGCCTCCATTATTTTGGGCAGTCCCCACGAAGGAGCAACTGATCAGTAGTAAAAAAATGAGTGCACGTTTCATTGTAATTGTAATTTTTAAATTTTTCTTCTGACGATTCTGTAAATTTGGCAACAAGTTAAAGTTTTCTGAAAATTTCACTTAATAATCTATTAATCATGTTAAATATTCTACAATGACTGCAATTAAATTTCCATATTTGCATTCCAAGTAGGTAAATTTATAGTAAATAAAAATAAAATCATGAAACTCAAATATTGTCTTACTGCACTATTAAGCTTATTTATTCTTTCGGCTAACGCTCAGAAGAAACTACCTAACGTATCTGCAAAATCATTGAATGGTAAAGTAGTTAATCTACTAGATACTTACGGACAAGAAGATGATAAGTTAACGGTAATTAGTTTTTGGGCAACATGGTGTAAGCCTTGTCAAAATGAATTAGATGCTATTTCTTATTTATATGAAGACTGGCAAGAGAACTACGATGTAGAGCTAGTAGCAATCACCATCGACACTAGAAGAAATATGGCTCAGGTAGGACCTATGGTAGAATCCAAAGGTTGGGAATATACTATTCTCTCCGCGGTACAATCTGATATGGAAAATGCATTCAATTTCAACTTCATACCTCAGACCTTATTGATTGACAAAAAAGGAAATATAGTATATACACACAGTAGCTATAACCCTGGAGATGAAGACGAACTAGAAAAATACTTAGAAAAATACGCTGCACAATAAAAAAAGAGGATGGATTGCAACTTGCAATTTCCATCCTCTTTTTTTTGTATATTTGTATTATGAGATCAATACTTAAAAATATCTTTCTACCCATACTCGTAGTGACTATCTGCTACAGTCAGATTGGTGTTTTGATGTATGAGGTCTATTGCCACTGCAAAAAAGAAGCAAGCTATCACCTTCATTTAGCTGTATATGAATGTTCAGAAAGCCACATGCTCGCTGCAGATAATGTTAGTTGCTGTAGTGCGAATAAATGTACCCTTCCTGATAAAGAGAACAAACCTTGTTCGGAGAAGGATATCAAGCTACTAAAACTTGAAATAGCTAAAAATTTAGTAGAAAACAATCCTGAGCTAGATGTCTTCCATTATTCAGGTAGTGTTCTTCTATTTTTCAACAATTCAATACGAACTCAGATTGGATCATGCATTCAAACAAATGCTCCTCCAAATACTGAACTCAAGAAATCTATTTTTACGAAACATACCCTTCCTTTTATCCAGTCTTTTCTTTGCTAGAATTTAGTCATCGTCTTAACGCATCCGCGTAAAACGCATCAATCAAGATGACTATTTAATCTAACTTAGAAATAATGAAACAACTAATATATTCGCTTTTATTTAGCTTAATTTCCTTTCATATTGTTGCCCAGAACACCCAAATCACAGGGTCCGTTTCTGATGAAAAAGGCAATCCCCTAGAAGGAGCTACAGTTCAGTGGAAAAATACTATCATTGGAACAATAGCTACTGATGGATCATTTGAACTTAACATATCCGAATCTTCAGATACTCTTTTAGTCAGCTTTGTTGGTTTCAATAGTTATGCAGAGCGAGTACTTCCAGGACAGGATTTAAAAATAATATTGACTGCTAACCTAGAACTCAATGAATTTGAGGTTAAAGATGGCAGGGGTTCCAACTATATATCAACAATAAGCACCCTCAATGTCGAACATATCGGAGAAGATGAATTAAGGAAGGCAGCTTGCTGTTCACTCGCTGAAAGCTTTGAAACGAACGGAACAGTCGACGTAATGTATACGGATGCAGTGACTGGGACTAAAGAAGTAAAAATGCTTGGTCTCGGTGGCTCTTACACTCAATTGCTTGCCGAAAAAAGACCCCTAGCAAAAGGACTGGCTTCCCTGTACCTTTTTGATTATTATCCGGGTACTTGGGTAAAAGGGATACAAGTCTCTAAAGGTATTGGAACTGTGGAGAATGGCTTTGACAATATTGCAGGCCAAATCAATTTTGAACTTGCAAAACCTTGGGAGGATGACAAAATTTTCCTAAACACATATGTCAATAGCTTTGGGCGAGTAGAAACAAATCTTCACCTGAATTATCCAATTTCAGATAAATGGAGCATGGGAGTCCTACTCCATGGATCAGGCAATCGGAATCAGGCAGACACCAATGATGATCTTTTCCTTGATACACCTCAAAAAACAACCTTGAATGGGTTGTACAGACTATTCTATAGAGGTAAGTTCCTTAGGTCTCAATTGAATGTTCAATACATAAATGGCAACACACACTCCGGTCAAGTTGACATGGATGTAGAAAATCCCTACCTAGTAAATATGGATCTTGAAAGACTTGATATATTTGGGAAGGTGGGCTATGTAGGATTTGAAGATCCAAATAAATCTATTGGCCTTATTTATAATCTTACTTCCCAAAAGATTGACGAAGAATACGGATATTTAAGACCAAGGGATGGAACTCAAAGCTACGCTTACACAAACTTTATGTTCGTTAGTAAGCCTGGAGACAACTCAAAAATATCTACTGGGATAAGTGCAACCTATTCAAATCTTCAAAATTACCTTGGCAACTTTACTTATAACATAGAGGAGAGACAAGCAGGAGTTTTCTTTGATTTTTCAACTGGATTTGTAAAACCGGAGCAAGCTGTCGAAAAAGAAGATAATACAGATCCCGCATGTAGTTCAGATAAAGACGCTTGCTGCTCGGACAAGGACAACAAAGACGCTTGCTGCTCGGACAAGG
>JBELIG010000005.1:49401-50845 GCA_042091035.1 Sphingobacteriales bacterium
GCTTGCTGCTCGGACAAGGACAACAAAGATGCTTGCTGCTCGGACAAGGACAACAAAGATGCTTGCTGCTCGGACAAAGGCAACAAAGACGCTTGCTGCTCGGACAAGGAACCTAGTGTTTTTCTCCAGAAATTAGGCTTAATTACTGGTTTAAGGCTAGATCAACATAATTTATACGGTTTATTGGCAAGTCCAAGAGTGAGCTTGAAATATAACTTTGATGATCGCACTATTGCTCGTTTGAATATTGGTAAAGGGTATAAAACTCCTTACATTCTCTCAGAGAATATCGGGATGTTAATCAGCAATACAGATATAATGCTGGAAGAGGAACTTAATGTTGAAGAGGCATGGAATATGGGTATCAATTTCACTAAAGAATTTATTGTAAATGGCCGCTCAGTAAGCTTGATTGCTGATGCCTACCACTCCGTTTTCATCAACAAAGTTGTAATGGATATGGAAAGGCATTCACATCATGTGCTTTTCTACAATCAAAAAGGTCAAACTAAATCGACTTATTTTCTTGTAATGGCAAATATAGAACTCAACGACAATCTTCGTGTAAAAGGAGCCTACAAATACAATCATTATGAGGTTGGATTCCAAGATGGTAATAGAATCCCACCATTGTTTGCCAAAAACAGAGGTCTCTTTACATTGGAATATACTGTGCCAGGAACAAATTGGGACATCAACTTCAGTACTCAATTCGTCGGGAAACAATTATTCCCAGAACATCCTTTTATTCCAAATACTATTGATCTGACGAATCACGTTGGTAATACACCTTCTTACCAACTTTACAATATTCATATTAATAAGAAATTCAGTGATCGATTTGAATTTTACTTCGGTGGAGAAAATCTAGGTAATTTCACTCAAGAAAATCCTATAATTGATCATGAGAATCCATTCAGTGATTATTTCAATGCTTCCCATATTTATGGCCCAACTTTAGGAATTAGAGGCTACATGGGTATTAAATGGACAATTAAATAAATATATTATGAAAAGGATAAGTGTAATTATTGGCTTGCTTTTTATAGCATCCATTGCTTTTGGCCAAACAAAAAAAGCTAAAATCATGACAACTGCACAATGCAACATGTGCAAAAAAACAATAGAAAAGGCTGTGAATGATTTGGACGGAATAGAGCTTGCTGAACTAGATGTTACTTCAAAGAAACTGAAAGTAAAGTATGATTCTGCAAAACTTTCACTCCAAGCAATACGAGAACGGATAGCATCTGTAGGCTATCAAGCTGATGATGTAAAAGCCATCGAGGAGGCCTATAACGCTCTCCCAGGTTGCTGTCAACTCGGAGGACACGACTAACAAAAAAAAGGTGCTTTAGTATTAAAGCACCTTTTTTGTATTTTGCAAAAAAAAAATGACGCTTCAAGCTCTTGCAGAACAAGTATGCCAAATCTCAATGAAAGC
>JBELIG010000105.1:0-10745 GCA_042091035.1 Sphingobacteriales bacterium
GCTGCTTACTTTGAGTCTATGCTTTTAGATTATGATGTTCATAGTAATTATGGTAATTGGATGTATGTCTCAGGAGTTGGAAATGATCCAAGAGATCGAACATTCAATATTCAACTTCAAGCAAGCCGCTATGACAAAAACTCTAAATTTCAGAAACTATGGCTGAGCCCCACCCTATTTTAAAATTAGATCAAAATGCACTTCTTGGAATTGATGGCTGCAAAGCTGGGTGGTGTGTAGTATTTAAGACTAATCAGAGTATTACTTGTAGAGTAATAACACACTTGGAAGAACTCGACACATCCCGTATTAAAAGATGTCTAATTGATATGCCTATCGGGCTACATCCCTTGAGACAAATTGATGCAGAGCTCCGCAATCGTTTAAAACCTCATAGGCACCATTCCGTTTTTTCCGTACCGGTTCGAGAAGCTGTATATGCGCCAAATTATGAGCAAGCTAAAAAAGAACATATCAAGGCTTGTGGCAAATCCATTTCTATTCAATCTTGGAACATCTGCAATAAAATCAAAAGCCTTGACCTATTTCTACAAAAGACTAATTCTGAAAATTGCTTCGAAGAATCGCATCCCGAATACTGCTTTTATTTACTAAACAAAGCTACACATCTTCAACATAAAAAATCAACTAAAGAAGGACAGGCAGAACGACTGAAAATATTGCTAGAATATACAAAGGATGCCCATGTATGCTTTGAAACAGCTCTGAAGAATTATAAAAGATCTGAATTAAAAGCAGATGACATTCTGGACGCCCTAGTCTTATTCGTAACGAATACTCTACCCCTTGGATTCATAGCTAATGAACCCAGCCATGATTCTAAAGGAATACCTATGCGTATTGCTTTCCCAAATGTTTTTGGATAAAAAATAAAGCACAATAAAACCTTTGCCCACGGCATGTGTTTTCAACTAAAACAATTCAGATGGCAAATATTTTGGTTATCGGAGGTAGCAAGGGAATCGGCGCTGCTCTGATCGAAACACTTCTTCCAGAAAACACAGTGATTAATTTGAGCCGAACTGCTCCTTCAATCACCCACCCCAACTTAACACACAATGACTTTGATGTGCTTCAAGATGATATCCCATTATTTGAAGATGTCCAAGCAATTGTGTATTGTCCCGGAAGCATCAATCTCAAACCAATTACTTCTTTAAAAACAGAAGACTTCAAAGCTGATTTTGAGATTAATGTCCTTGGTGCAGTTAAAATCATTCAAAAATATGCTCGGAAGCTAAAGAAGCAAGACAATGCTTCTGTTGTACTATTTTCTACAGTAGCAGTCCAACAAGGAATGCCTTTTCACGCCTCAGTTGCAGCAGCAAAAGGAGCTATTGAAGGTATCACAAAATCGCTAGCAGCAGAATTTGCGGGCGCCGTACGATTTAATTGTGTTGCACCAACAATGACTAGAACAAGTCTAGCCGCAGGTATTCTTAAAAATGAAGAGGCGGAGCAGCGTATCGCTCAAAGACACCCTAGCAAAATGATCAATGAAGCTGAAGATGTAGCTGCTTTAGTGCAATTCTTACTAAGCCCATCCAGTAAGAACATAACAGGTCAAATATTAGGAATTGATGGAGGGATGTCAACTTTAAAACCGTAAAAGCTATGCTAAAACACTTTACAGATACTGATATTGAAGGATTAAACAAAGTTTTTAGACTAAATCTAATGAACTCAGTTACGGGATATAAGCCTGCAGCATTGATTGGTACTAAAAGTAATTCTGGTCAGACAAACGTTGCAATATTCTCCTCCGTTGTTCATCTTGGTTCAAATCCAGGTCTTATTGGTTTTATAATGCGACCAACAACCGTGCCAAGAAACACATATTCTAATATTCTCGAAACTAAAACCTTCACGATCAATCACGTTCATGAAGATTTTATAGAACAAGCACATTATAGTTCTGCAAAATTTGATTCAGATATTTCTGAATTTGATGCTTGCAACTTAAAAGACGAATACTTAAATGATTTCTGGGCACCTTATGTTGCAGATAGCCAATTAAAAATAGGCCTAGAACTTGAAGATACTATCGATATAAAAGCAAATGGCACTATTCTCGTAATTGGGAAGGTAAAAGAGATCCATATTGAAGATTCCTGTATTCAAGAGAATGGAAGATTGAAATTAGAAAAACTGAAAACAGTTGCCATTAGTGGCCTAAATAAATACAATAAAGTAAGTGAACTGGCAGAGTTTCCGTATGCTAGAGTAAGTGAGGTACCTGAATTTAAATAAAATAGATTATGGCAGATCTAAGCACAGAAGATATCGACAGAATCATTGAAATGGCTTGGGAGGATAGGACTCCCTTTGATGTGATAGAATTACAATTCGGTATTAAAGAACAAAAAGTCATTGAACTCATGCGTAAAAACATGAAGGAATCTTCCTTTCGAATGTGGCGCAAACGAGTTCAGGGAAGGTCTACAAAGCATGCAAAGAAAAGAAATTTCGAAGAAGGCAGATTCAAATGCAGTAGGCAAAAACAGATCACCCACAATAAGATTTCAAAACGTTAAAAGAACTAATCTAATTAGTTCTTTTTTGCTTTGATCGCTTTATAGATATCATCAATTGCATAAAAATTTGCAGATAACACAATCGGAGCCTGTATCTTTCCAACTTTTCGGATCTCCAATATTCGTTCGTCACTTGCTTTTATATTTCCGAACATGCCAACCTCATCAATATGCTTATTGTCCACAGATAAGATATTATCCCATTTGATTTGCTCTCCTTTTATACTTATAAACTCTTTGGAGATTTGCACAGGCTTAAGACTAATAAAATTCCAGCAGTTAAAACAAAGAATTCCAAAACAGATAAAAGCAGTAAAGAAAGAAAGCATACTTACAAGTGGCTTGTAAGCTTTTAGCTCTGCTTTATACCTATTTTTTGCCTCCAACTGATAGACAAACCATACGGAGGCAAGTACAAGCACTGAAAGTATAATTATCCCAACTAGTAGGCTCGTTCGATTTGGATTGAAAACTGCTTCGATCATATAAAAAATAATTTGGGCTAAATTACGTAAAAGTAATTTAGCCCAAAAGAAAACTAGTCATTAATCCACAAGAATAGCATCTATTTTTGCTGCGTCAATAGAAGCATTCAATGCTTTTATATCCGAGGCTTTTATTGCATTAAATGCTTCAAGCTCAACTTGAATAGCTGCAGAAAGTTCTTCTTTGACAGCTATTGCCTGATCGGTGGGTGCAAAATCAGAGCCACCTACCAATGAATTTAAATGTGCTAATTTATTGGTAAGACGAATCGGAAAATTCAATGGATCCTGACGTGATCTGTTCTTCGTCTGATACAAGTTTTCCT
This sequence comes from Sphingobacteriales bacterium, assembly GCA_042091035.1. GTDB lineage: Bacteria > Bacteroidota > Bacteroidia > Chitinophagales > Saprospiraceae > AM-2324. The sequence goes on from JBELIG010000105.1 coordinate 3,367, forward strand.
CGATAGACTGCATCTTCTTATTGATCATATCTATTTCCTCTACAATTGCTTCCATGCCTGCCTTATCCTTGATTCTTGACTTATAAGCATTCAATTGTTTTCGCACGGAGCGAATATCCACAATTGCTTCGTGCGCAGCGCTTACCTCTTTCAGTATATCATTCAGAAAATCAAACTGTTGCTCCAATGCATCCTGAGAGGCCTCCACGCGAGGATCATTGATTAATTCGAAACTTTCTTTCTGTACGTCACCGTCCACCTCGAGTTGAACATAATAAGTCCCTGGTACTGCTCTTGGTCCCTGCAAAGATGCCCACCAAAGAATCATACCTTCAAAATCTTTACCGCCTTCATAGCGTAAGTTCCAATTAAATGTATTGGCCCCTTTTTCGAATTTCAAACTTTCCCCTTTTTCTTTGGAAGCAGATGAAAATTCTTTGATGAGATCTCCATCCTCCTCTATAAACCTCAGTTTCACCACAGAACTATCTGTTACTGATCCAAGATAATAATTCAGGGAAACACCCCCTTTATGATTTTGTCCATTTGTAAGACTCGTTCGCCCTTGACCACCACGCATGCGATAAGCATCCATAGGATCAAAAAGAATATTCTTATTTAAGTCTTGTCCAATCTTTGCCTGATGAATCACAGAAAGATCATCTATCATCCAAATTGAACGTCCCTGGGTAGCAACAATCAGATTCTTATCCTTTATCACCATATCCGTAATAGGAACTATTGGCAAGTTCATTTGGAAGGCTTCCCAACTTGCTCCATCATCAAATGAAACATACAAGCCACTCTCGGTACCCGCATAAAGTAAACCTTCACGATCTGGGTCCAATCGTATCACACGCGTAAAGTGAGCTGGGTCTATACCTCTGTTTATTGCTGTCCAAGTCTTACCAAAATCATTTGTTTTCAACAAATAAGGCCTAAAATCCCCAAGCTTATATCGGGTTGCAGCCACATAAAGTGTCCCCGGACGCTTTGGGTGTGCCTCGATGGAATTGATCATAGACCATTCCGGCAATATATCAGGAGTCACATTTTCCCAAGTTGTACCACCATCCTTGGTGATATGCAATAAGCCATCATCAGATCCTGCCCATATTAATCCTTCTTGAGCAGGTGATTCTAGAGCTGCGAAGATGGTACAGTAGTATTCCACTGAGGTATTATCCTGTGTGATTGGCCCACCAGAAGAGCCAAGTTTTGAGGCATCATTTCTAGTCAAATCCGGACTAATCAATTGCCAACTCTGCCCCTCATCATTAGATACGTGCAGATGATTTGATGCAGTATATAATTTCTTAGAATCATGCGGTGAGAAGAATAAAGGGAAGTTCCATTGAAACCTGTATTTCATATCCTCAGCACCGTGACCCATAGGATTATCTGGCCAAACGGTAATATTCCTGCTCATATTTTTACTGTGATCTAATCGCTCTAAAAACCCATCATAACATCCACCATAAACGATATCGTTATCATTAGGATCTATTGCAATATGACCGCATTCACAACCTGCCGTAGACTCCCATTCTCCTTCTCCTATACTGTATCCATTAGATCTATGGCTAATTCGGATGGTTGAATTATCCTGCTGTGCTGCATATATTCTATATGGAAAATGATTATCCGTGGTAACCCTATAAAACTGAGCAGTGGGTTGATTGTGGTACGTTGTCCAAGTCATTCCGCCATCATAGGTAACCTGAGCACCACCATCATCTGCAATAACCATTCTACTAGGCATCTCAGGATCAATCCAAAGATCATGATGATCACCATGAGGCGCATTATTAGATTTAAAGTTTACACCGCCATCCGTAGATTTGTGATAGGAAACATTCATTACATAAACCACATCCTCATCCTGAGGATCAGCATGTATTTTAGAATAATACCAAGCTCTCTGCCTTAGTGAGCGACTCTTATTTACTCTGCTCCAATTCTTTCCGCCATCTTCTGATCGGAACACACCCCCTTCTTCTGCTTCAATAATCGCCCAAACACGTTTTGAATTAACAGGTGAAACAGTAACACCTATGATTCCGAGTGTTGTTGTTGGCAAACCCTTATTCGAACTTATATTTGTCCAAGTCTCACCACTATCCGTACTTTTCCATAATGCTGAACCATCTCCACCAGATGAAAGCGAGTATGGTGTGCGTCGTATATTCCATGTACTTGCATACAATATTCTTGGATTGTTAGGATCAAAACAAAGATCCACTGCACCAGATGATGGATTGGAGAAAAGTGTCTTCTTCCAATTCTTTCCACCGTCTATACTTTTATAGACCCCACGCTCTGCGGAATCCTTATAGAGATCTCCTAATACAGCTGCATAGACTATATCGGGATTCGTTGGGTGGATTCTAATTCGAACAACATGTCTAGTATCTTCTAGACCCATGGACTCCCAGCTCTCTCCTGCATTTTCTGATTTCCAAATTCCATAACCATGAGAAACATTCCCCCTTACAGTAACTTCTCCTCCTCCGACAAAAAGAATATTGTTGTCAGACTCAGCAACTGCAATAGATCCTACAGATCCTCCAAAGAAGCCATCAGATATATTAGACCACGAGCGACCTCCATCTTGAGTTCGCCAGACGCCACCTCCTGCAGCACCAAAATAAAATAGGTTTGGATTACCGGGTACTCCAGTAACAGCTGCAGAGCGCCCCCCTCTAAATGGTCCTATCTCTCGCCATTCTGTTTTAGAGTATAAATCTTTATCCAATGAAACAACTGGACTTTCTTTCGTCTTTTTTGATTTGCGATTCTGACCCTCGCCAATGTTGACCATGGAGAATACCAATAAGACAACGAGTATAAATCTTTGGGACATATCAATATGTTTGGTGAATAATTAGCTTTATAGATTCTTATCAAATTAATATTTTTTCGACTTAAATCTTAAAAGCCAAACTTATTTTAGTCCTTTCGGATATAGTACTTCATTATTCAAACACTAAATTGACAGACAATAAAAAACCATCGCTTTAAAAAGCGATGGTTTTTTATTGTCTTTGTTTGCTCTACAGCTTAACGAAGATTAACCTTCTTTATGTGCTCCTTACCGTTTTGACGAAGAACGAAGTAATAAGTACTATCCTCCTGTGCAAGATCAATACGATCTTCAAAGACTCCTTCAAAATCAGCGCTTTCAAAATCATAAATCAATCTTCCCCTATCTGTTAGAACCTTTACATTAAGATCTCCAAGTTCTTCTATCCTAAAATGTATGCCATAAAATACATTATCGCTCAAAGGTTTAAGGCTAAACTCCTGCACATCAAGGGTTTCACTTGAAGCAAAGGTATTTAAATAGGACCTTACCTTATTCTGCTCCATAGCATCTAGTGATTCCGCTACTTCTACTGACCGGGTATTCCGTTTTGTGACCTTATCAAATTGATTGGAATCTCCAAAATCTATATTTATATCAATATCTAAATTCTTTAACTCTTCTGAAAGTGCTTCCAATTCCTGCTCTAAATCGTCTAAATCAATAGAAATATTTATATTTTCATTACTTATGACTCCACAAAAACAGTCTTCACACTGCTTTGCCTCCCTGTAAGAAACAAAGACTGAATTGAATGTTTTTTTGTTTCCGTTTCTAAAAACTTCAATACGCATATTCTCTCCAGGACTATATAGACTATGTAGATAAGACAGGTCATTCCAATCAATTATATAATGTCCATTTATTCTCGTAATCGCATCATAATCTTTAAGACCAATTTGCTCTGCAGGTCCCCCTTCTACTAGAGTCACATCTAGACCAAAAGCGATCTTATTATCTGCTTTTCTTACACCTAAGAAAGGTCGTTCACAAGCATTTCTTTTATTGCGTGAAATCAACGAAGTATTTCTAGAATCCATTCTCACAGGAACAACTATTGCTTTTCCTTGTCGAATTAAATGCAAATCTGCCTCTTGTTCTACTTCAAATCTTGAAAGAATATTGCCCAATGACTGATCAGACCCTACCCTATAGCTATCGACTCCATACAAGTAATCCATTGCCTGCAAACCGTAACGTTCGGCAACACTCTTAGAAACAACACTCGTTATGTAAAAACCATAGGGATTATCAATACCCATGTTTTTTGCCTTAACAGAGGTCAGCCTTCCACCATTGATACCAAGAAATACTTTTCGAGACGATGCGGATGATACCACTTTCGGAATCGAATCACCTCTATTAGCTGAAGATTTCAATATACCTTCTGAAACACGCTTTTCCTTACCACGATAATAAACAAGACGAATTTCATCTCCGACGCGCTGGGCATCCATCACTGTAGAAATGTCATCCCAATCAATCATCCTAAAACCATTTATTGAATAAATGATATCGTCATTCTTCAAACCCATATCAAAGGCTGTATATCCATTAAGAATTATAACTCGAACTCCTTTATTTCGGTCATAATCATAAAATGAAGACTCTTTAACTCCCAAAAAAGCTTCCTCTTCCTTAGGGATAGCGGGAGGGTCTGCAACCTCAGATCTTCTGCGTAAGCGGACTTTAGTTTCCTTAACAATGCCATTCCTGAGATATGCAATCTGAATCTGATCTCCTGGATCGAAGTCACTTAATGCATCTGACAAACGAAAAGATTTTTTTAGAACCTTTCCTTCTACTTCTATGATATAATCAAAAATTCTAAGTCCTGCTTCAGCAGCAGGCGAAGATGGAAAAACATAACTTAGATAGGCCCCATATTGGTTTTCAAAACCAAGCTTTCGAGCCTTGCTTGAGGACAAATCGTTCATTTTTACTCCAAGAAAACCACCATAACTAAATTCAGGAATCTCTTCTGCATGAGCAGAAATAGTAGAGCTGAACATAAAAAGAGAAATCAAAAAGAAAGAAATATTGGATCTGAAATAAATCATAATACTTTTATTATTTACTCCTAAGGACACATTTGTCTAATAAGGGTTGCAGCTTATCTTATTTTTTAACTTGAGCTTGCAAAATAACACAACAATATCATTTATTTTCACTATATATGATCTATCTCTAAATCCAATAAAAAGCTAATATGGATAAGCTAGCATCCTTAAATCTACTAATGATAGTGCTTCTAGTAGGAGCTTGTTCTACAACAAAACAAATACCAAACTATATGATTGATGAGTCAGAGGCAAAGGTATTACCCATTTCCACCCTCAACCTCCCTATTAAGATATCTAAAGAAGGTTTGAGTGAACAGTTAAATACCGTACTTGGCGACACCTTATACACCGATGACAATGTGGATGGCAGCGGATTAAAAGTTACTGCACAAAAAGCCATGGACTTCGAACTTGACATAACACAAGAGGACCTCATATACACAGTACCCCTGAAGGTAAATATTGAAAAAAAGTATTACGTAACCACCCTTAAGGCTGAAGGATCTATTGCCATGCAGTTTAAAACGACTTACGAAATTGATAGCACCTGGAACCTAATCACAAAAACAGAAGTACTCAACCACAAATGGACAGAAAAACCAACCTTAAGAATGGGTGGTTTCAAACTTCCATTCGAAGTGATTGCAAATGCAGTAATCAAGGGGACAAAAAAATATTTAACAAATACAATCGATCAGGAAGTTAAAAATAATTTGGATCTTAAAAGCCAAGCCGAAAAAGTCTGGGCGGATTTATACAAACCATTTCTTGCCTCTGAAGAGTATCGTACATGGATGATCCTAAATCCAATATCAGTTGCTGTCAAACCGATTCTAAACGAAGTAGATACTATATCAACATTGTTGCAGGTCGAGGCCCAACCTCACTTAATATTGGGAGAAGAACCAGATAGCCTTATTCCTACTGAACTTCATTCGTTTACATGGCTAGAAGATGAAAAAGATCATTTCGATATAACATTGGTCTCTGAACTCCCTTATTCCGAAGCGAAAGTGCTTGCTGGCAATAATCTTATTGGTGAGAAATTCGAGTCCAGTAAAAGGTTTGTTACAGTGGAGGATATTGATCTATATTCTAGGGGACAGTTTTTAATTATTAGAACCAAGTTGTCCGGAAGCTATGATGGTTGGATAAATCTTGCAGGAATACCCAGAATTAATCAGGAAAACAACAACATTCTTTTAGACAATTTTGACATTGAATTGGAAACGAAGAACCTACTCCACAGGAGTGCAGCTTGGTTGTTCAAAGGCTCCTTCAAAAAGATGGTCAAAGAGGAGATTGAAGCCAATTTGAGCTATTATATGAATTATACGAAAGAGGTTTTGCAAGAAGAAATGAATCATGTAAAAGTGCAAAATGGTGTTTATATGGATGGCAATCTCCACGATTTAAAAATCATTAACCTATATCTTACCGAAGAGGCTTTGAAGACTTGGGTTGGCCTTGAGGGAAATCTTAAGCTGGATATAGTTAAGGAACCTATGGAACGTGAAAACGCTAATCAATCCGAAAAATAAAAAAAAGCCCGATCTATTTGATCGGGCTTTTTTTTAGAATCTTGTAAAACCTCCTGCTGCTCCCTTTTTATAGGGCACATTTAGGAAGTCAAATACAGATCCTGGAATAACTCGAATATAAAAGTTGATCGATTCATTGGATGGAAACCAAGATGCGCCCATCTCCCAACAATGTAACTTCCTATTTATATTAAAAGCAGGATAAACGGTACTCTTATTGACAAAATCGTAGCCAAAGCTCTGAACATTAATTTGCCACATTGGAGTAAGATCGAACTTACCAACTATAGTAACCCGATTGCTACTAACAGTCCTAATAACGCGCCCCTCCTGAGTATTCCATCTCAGTTGATATTGATGCGTTAGAGTAAATCGCTCCAGGAGACTTACAAAAGTTGGCGCTGTAGGAAGTTCACTAGCCTCCTTCTTTTCTATATTAAATAATTTCCTGATGTTCGGTATTGAAATCTTATTGTTGATACTCAAGTTACCACTAGAAAATCGAAAAGGCTTCCTATCGCTTTTCCATAACAACTCGTTGATTCTATTCCCCTCGCTATCCATCTGATAAGGATCCCAACTAGAAGAGAAATTCCAATTACTCATGTTCTTAAAGAAATTCGTATTTCCAGACATACTAATGTTGCTGAAATTAAAGGAGTCTAAAACAAAGTTATGACTACCTCCTATGTTAAAACCTCTCAACAGAATGATATTACTCGAGGTAGAATCCTTTCTCGAAAAAATCTTTGCTTCAATATTATTCGCGATAGAAAAATTCACAGAGGATTGCTCACCCTGTGTAATAGATTCAGCAGAATAAATCCCGCCCTGAAAAATAGAATAGGTCTCCAGGGAATCCAATCTTCGATTATCTATTTGAACGTCTCGAGAATAGCCCCAAAAATCAGA
>JBELIG010000106.1:0-10548 GCA_042091035.1 Sphingobacteriales bacterium
TCCCATGCTTCGAATGAATTAGATACTTCAGCATCCTCCATTGCAATATTAATCATTTCAGCTGCTTCCGGTAAGCTAGCTGCATTGTTTGCCTGATCCATATTGAATGCCGTGTAAGCTCTTTTTGCTTTCTTCAATGCCTTTGCAGGCTCGATCTGCGCGCTTAAAGTAAGGGTACTTGCAAGGATACAAAGTACACCTAACATGAATTTATTCATAATTCCGATTTTGTAAATAGTTACTTTATTCATTGTTTGTTTCTTCGTTTGTATTTTGATCATTTTCGTTCTGTTCATTCTCTTCTGCGTTCTGATCACTTTCTGTATCTTCAGCTATTACTGCAACATCTGCAATACTATCTGATTGATCTAGTCTAATGATTCGGACACCCTGAGTAGATCTACCCATAATTCGAATTTCAGAAACCTTTGAACGAATTGTAACGCCTGATCGAGTTGTGATCATTAGATCATCCGATTCAAGAACAGCTTTAATGGAAACAACAGGACCTGTTTTATCTGTAACCATCATGTTACGGACACCTTTACCACCTCTATTCGTTAATCGATAATCTGCAAAGGCTGTTCGTTTTCCGTTTCCTTTTTCTGAAACGACCATTACTGCTGTTTCAGTATCTTCAGCATCAAAAGAAATCATGCCGATGACCTCATCATTGTTATTTTCGGCTAAACGTATACCTCTTACACCTGTGGCAGTTCTACCCATAGATCTTACCGCAGCTTCATTAAAGCGAATAGCATTTCCAGATTTATTTGCAATAATCACCTCGCTATTACCCGTTGTTAGTATTGCTTCTAAAAGCTGATCATCTTCATTGATACTAATTGCATTAATACCTCCGACTCTTGGTCTGCTGTAAGCCTCCAAAATTGTCTTTTTAACAAGTCCTTTTTTGGTTGCAAACAGAATATAATGATTGTTGATATATTCCTCTTCACTTAGATTATCTACTAGGATATATGCTTTAACCTTATCATCCTTAGGAATTGAAAGTATATTTTGAATCACACGTCCAGAAGAAGTCTTCGTAGCCTCTGGAATTTCGTATACTTTGAGCCAGAAACATTTACCTTTTTCGGTAAATAACATCATATAAGAATGCGTGTTGGCTACAATCATATGCTCCACAAAATCCGCATCACGAGTTTTGGCTCCCATGGCACCTCTTCCCCCACGACTCTGCGTTCTGTATTCTGAAACAGCTGTTCGCTTAACATATCCTAGTGAAGAAATAGTGACCACAACATCTTCTTGTGGTATCATATCCTCTAAAGAAATATCGCCATCTGAATAATTAATTTCAGTTCTACGATCATCACCATATTGCTCTCGAATCACTTCAAGCTCTCCTTTGATCATTGCACGTTGTAGATCTTTACTTGCTAGGATATCCTCAAGTCTTGAAATCTCCGACATCAATTCATCGAATTCAGCTTTGATTTTATCACGCTCTAATCCAGTAAGCTTTTGAAGACGCATGTCTAATATAGCTTTGGCTTGGTCTAATGTTAATACATTTCCCTCTGCAAGTACTTGTTCCTCAGTTCGAGTTTCTATTAATTCAGAAAACTTAGCCCAAAAACCGTCTAAATCTTCAATGAACTTACCTTCCATCAAACCAATTCTTGCCTCTTCTGGTGTCTTTGAAGCACGAATAAGTGTGATTACCTTGTCTATATAATCAAGAGCTACAAGAAGACCAACCAATATATGTGCTCTCCTTCTTGCTTTATTTAATTCAAACTTAGTTCTTCGAACCACCACCTCGTATCGGAATTTTATAAATTCCTCAATCATGTCCTTTACATTCAAGGTCAATGGTCTACCATTTACAAGGGCAACATTGTTTACCCCATATGAAGATTGTAGTGGTGTATATTTATATAACTGAGACAGGATCACATTTGCCATCGCATCTCTGCGAACTTCAATTACGATACGCAATCCATTCCTGTCGGATTCATCTCTGATATCCGTAATACCATCAACTCGCTTAGAATTGACTAGATCTGCGATCTTGACAATCAGATTAGACTTGTTTACTTGGTATGGTATTTCATCAACGATGATAGTTTCTTTTCCATTCGCAGCTGTTTCGATGCGCACTTTAGCTCTGACCACTACTCTACCACGGCCTGTTTCTAAAGCTTCACGCACGCCTTTCATCCCATAAATGATACCTCCAGTTGGAAAATCTGGTGCCTTTATAATTTGACAAAGCTCATCCATCGTGATCTCACCATTCTCAAGGCATGCAATAACACCATCTACAACTTCTGTTAAGTTATGTGGTAGCATATTTGTTGCCATACCTACAGCGATACCTGAGGCTCCATTAACCAAAAGGTTAGGAACTCTTGCCGGCAAGACAGTAGGTTCTTTAAGCGTATCATCAAAATTTAGATCAAAATCAACAGTATCTTTTGCAATATCTCCCAAGAAATCATCTGCAATTCGATTCATTCTTGCCTCGGTATAACGCATTGCGGCAGGACTATCACCATCCATAGAGCCGAAATTACCCTGTCCATCAACTAGTGGATACCGAAGGGACCAGTACTGAGCCATTCTAACCATAGTATCATAAACAGCTGTATCACCATGTGGGTGATACTTACCCAGAACCTCACCGACAATACGGGCAGATTTTTTGTATGACTTGTTATAGGTCACCCCAAGTTCATGCATACCGTATAGAATCCTTCTGTGAACGGGCTTTAATCCATCTCGTACATCAGGTAGTGCTCTAGAGACGATAACCGACATAGAATAATCTATATAGGCTGATTTCATCTGATCCTCAATTCTAACCGGTATAATGCGTTGTCGTGAAGATTGATCCATTTAATTATGTTTGTTTGTTAAACTAAATTTACAAGCTGTTTTACCAGACTGAAACATTAGTTGTTTTAAAGGGACAAATTTAAGAAAAGCCCCATTTATAAAGAAATATTCTGTACTTAAACTTAGTACAGAGTTTAAATACATTTAACAGTAACCTAACACAATTTTGTAAAAAGGAGTTCTTTAAAGCCTAGTATCTGTTCTTAGAGCAAATACTTTATTTATTTAAGCTTATTATATTCTATATTTGCCAAAAAAATAACAGCTTTGAGTAAAGTAGTAAAACCGTACCAGGAGAAAGGAAGTAAGAAGGAACAAGTTTCTAATATGTTCAACAATATTGCGAAAAAATACGATCTTCTTAACCGTGTTCTTTCCCTTGGTATTGATAAAATATGGCGAAAAAGAGCCATTAATATTTTAAAGGAATCCAATCCGAAAAGAATACTAGATGTTGCAACAGGTACAGCCGATGTTGCCATATCTACTGCAGGTATCATACATCCAGAATCAATAGTTGGAATTGATATATCTAGTGAAATGCTCGAGGTTGGAAAAAAGAAGATCAAAAAACTAGGCCTTGAAGATACGATTAAGCTGAATCTTGGAGATTCAGAAGCAATAGAGTTCGAAGACAATTACTTTGATGCTGCAACTGTAGCTTTTGGAGTTAGAAATTTTGAAAATCTGGAGAAGGGTATTGGAGAGATGTTGCGTGTGGTTAAAAAAGGAGGAACTGTATTAATTCTTGAGTTCTCGAAACCCAATACTTTTCCATTCAAACAAATTTTCCAATTTTACTTTAAATTTATCTTACCATTTATAGGTAGATTTACATCAAAGGACCCTAAAGCCTATAAATATTTATTTGACTCAGTACAAGCATTTCCTCAAGGCGAAGAGTTTATCTCGATTATGCAATCCGTGGGGTATACTAATTGCAGACAGATCAAGTTAAGTTTAGGTATCTGTTCAATATACCTGGGTACTAAATAAATTTGAATTAACATCCAATAGATCAAGCTCAACGCACGTTGATAAGATGATTAAACCAAAGTTTCAATGGGAAAAAGACAATTAATAACAATAGGCCTCTTAATATCTATCTGTGCTTTTGCAAGTGCACAAGCAGGTAGAGGGAACTATAACTTTATGGATTTCCAGCAAAAACCCTATTATTTTGGGATAACGCTTGGAATAAATTCTGCGAATTACGCCATATTCCAGTCTAGAGATTTTATTGGAAATTCCAATTTTAACACTATAGAATCAGTGATGGGAACTGGGGGAAATTTTGGTATCGTAACAAACCTAAAGATTGGTAAATATTTTGATGTACGGTTCTTGCCTACTTTATCGTTTGCTACACGAAACATAAGATATATTCGTCCTGGAGAGGAAATTTATCAACGAAAAATAGAGAGTGTATTCGCAGAAATGCCTTTTCATATTCGCTACAAATCAGCTCCATTTAACGATAGTAGATTGTTTGTCATAGGTGGTATCAAATATTCTTTTGATGTAGCAAGTGAATCTAGAGCAGTTATCAAAGATGTGGAATTGGTAAAAGTCTCTCCCACTGACTTTGCTTTAGAAATAGGTGGAGGTATACAATTCTTCTTCCCTTACTTTATATTCTCTCCAGAGATCAAGTTTTCTCATGGCCTTGGAAACACACTTATCTACAATGAGAACCTTGAAGAGTCTCAGATTATAGACAAAATACTTTCAAGGACCTTTACGATTTCACTTCACTTTGAAGGTTAATCTTGGCTCCTAAGTTTATACATTCCTTTATCAAGGATGGAAAAAAGCTCATGAATAATTCATTGAGCTTTTTTTTATGCTCAATTAAGGACTCTAGACCTCCTTTTATTTGGTCTGGCTTGGAGACTCTCTGCTCCAGCTTATGCAATACAAAATCTATCCCTTCCTCATGACCATATGAGAACAACCAATCCCCCCCTATCATTCGCTCCGTTTGATATGCTACTTTTTCTGGAAAACCTTCCGTATGGCTAATCAAAACGCCATAAGCTCTTTTTCTAAAATCAGTAAATGATTCAGTAGAAAAATGTGTCCAATTGAGCACTAAGAAATAGTCGAAAAAAATATCGACCAATATCGGAGCGTATTTATGATGCTTAGGTCTTAGTAAGGCGCAGGCTTCTAAAACTTGAGGATGGTTATCAGTAAAAGAATCAATTGAGCGGTGTAAAAAGACGCCAGCTTGAATGTTTTTATCAAACTTTTCAAGAGATTTTTTATTCATTAAATCTGCGAGATAATTACCCACCATCAATTTCTCATCGGTGCCTGAAAGGTATAAATGTGCTAGAAAATTCATTGATACTAAAGGTATAGATTTTTGGCTTGAGAAACCAAATATTCCTTTAATTTGTCTAAGGCAAATATTAGACCTATATTTGCGCCAAATTTGAATTAAAAAAAGAAAAGCTAATGGCTCTAAAATGCGGTATCGTTGGACTTCCAAATGTGGGTAAATCAACTCTTTTCAATGCATTAACATCTGCTAAAGCACTAGCAGCTAACTATCCTTTTGCAACGAAGGATCCTAATGTTGGTATGATCACTGTTCCAGATGCAAGACTAGATAAACTAAGTGAACTGGTAAGTCCTGAAAAGGTCCAACCAACGACGGTTGAAATCGTAGATATTGCTGGGTTAATCAAAGGTGCTTCTCAAGGGGAAGGCCTAGGAAATCAATTCCTAGGAAACATAAGAGAGGTAGATGCTATCATACATGTTGTTCGCTGTTTTGAAAATGGTAATATTGTGCATGTAGATGGTAGTATAGACCCGATTAGAGATAAAGAGACCATTGATGCCGAGTTACTTTTTAAAGATATAGAAACGGTTGATAAGCGAATTGAAAAGCTCAAAAAGCAGGCGAAGTCAGGTAAGAAGGAAGATCAAAAAGCATTTGAAGTAGCAACAAGTCTTCTTGACCACCTGAATTCAATGAAACCAGCCAGAAGTTTTGAGATTGATGAGACCACTGAAGAGTTGTACAAAGATCTAAGCCTTTTGACTGGGAAGCCAATTCTTTATGTATGTAATGTGGATGAAGACTCCGTAAATGATGGCAACGAACATACGAGCAAATTCAGAGAATTTGTAAAGGATGAACATGCAGAGGTTATTCTAATTAGTGCTGATATTGAAAGTGAAATAGCAGTATTAGATACGAAGGAAGAACGCCTTGAATACTTGGAAGAACTTGGATTAAATGAACCTGGTGTAAATAAGCTGATAAGTTCTTGTTACAAACTATTGAATTTGATCACGTATTTCACTGCTGGAGTCAAAGAGGTAAGAGCATGGACTATCGAAAAAGATTGGAAAGCTCCTCAAGCAGCAGGCGTTATTCATACTGATTTTGAAAAGGGTTTTATTCGTGCAGAAGTTATCAAATACAATGATTATGTTAACCTTGGATCCGAGTCTAAAGTTAAAGAAGCTGGAAAAATGAATGTTGAGGGTAAAGATTATGTGGTTCAGGACGGAGATGTTATGCACTTCCGATTCAATGTATAAATAATATAAATGAATAGATTTTACGTCATATCGAAGCCTTACGGCTACTTAAGTCAGTTCACCAAAGAGGTGCCTGAACATAAGGTCCTCTCTGACCTACACAAGTTTCCTAAAGATGTGTATCCTGTTGGTCGTTTGGACAGAGATTCTGAAGGACTTTTGTTGTTGACAAATGATAAAAAGATGAATAAGGACCTTCTAGACCCATCTTCAAAAAAGAAGAAGACATATTGGGTTCAAGTTGAAGGTATTCCAACTAACACAGATCTAGATACCTTAAGAAATGGTCGCTTAACTATTCGTATCAATAAAAAGGACCACAAGTGTGCGACTGCCAAAGTAAAGATTCTTGGGACATCTGTTGAATTACCTGATAGAGATCCGCCTATTAGAACTAGGGTTGCGATTCCTACTTTCTGGATTCAAATAGAACTTACAGAAGGTAAAAATCGCCAAGTCCGAAAGATGTTTGCCAAGATTGGTTATCCAGTGCTAAGACTGGTTCGAGTGAAGATTGGTGGTATTTCAATCGAAGGAATGCAAAGCGGTGATGTACGCGAACTTACAAAGATCGAAGCTTTACAGGCCTTACAATAAAATCTTTTTTGAAAACAGGCTTCTCCCTTTTTCATCCTTAAAAAGGACAACTAGGGGTTGAATACGTAAGCCAATAGACAGTTTTGCTTCTTGAAAAGGAAGTAGATCAATAGATTTAAAAGACTGACTATTAATAAAATATACACCTACAGATACTACTTTTTCTGAGGTGTTAATCAAGACTAAATCGTCCCCTGTGTAATAACAAACATAGGGGACTTCTTCTTTCCAGTCCAAAGACAACACCCTTTCAGCAAATACGTGGCCTGCATTGTCAAGGAGTTTTACCTTTAAATAATCATACGCCTGCATACCGGAGAGTTCAAGCTTTAAAATAAGTTGTTGAGGACTGAGTATTTGAAATGCTGTAAAATCTAGTCCGTTTGTTGATCGTTCTAAAAGGACAGTTTCATTTTCGAGTGTTCCAAGTAAAAGTATATTCAACAATACTATGTCTTCAGAAACTTCATATTCAACTACAAAATCATGTATTGGTAAAGGTGAATTTTGATAAGTCCCAAATGGAAAGGGATATGTAGCTGAATCATTATCAGAGGCTCCAAGTAATGCACCTGTGCCACTAGATTCCCACATTGTATAATCGTATGTTCCTAAATTACAAGTCTGATTATCATACCTATATAGCCAACCATCCTGATAGTCCCATACCGTTCCCGAACCATCAACATTGCTATCTCCGATACGGTCTATAATTTGATTTTGGTAAAACAACTCAATTGCATCATTTCCATTGAAATAACAAGCAGAAGTTGGCAATGTCCCAGTTAGGTAGTTGGGTGCAAATCCAAAAAAATCTAAGAAGGAAGTTGACTCTGCCGAAATATATATAAATGAGCCAGCCTGGGCAGTATCATTAGGAAACAAAAATTCAATCCCATCGGATCCACCTCCGTTATTAGCAGAACCAAGTCCATAGTCACTTAAGTCAAAAATATCCGTATTGACATATACCTCAACAACTTTCGGGAGCCCTCCAGGTAGAGGACCATCAAATACCCCCGTAAGCATGAGATTACATTGCCCATTTGCTTTGTACAAAGCTAGAGTGAAAACTAAAACAATAGTGATTCGCATCTTTTTTAGCTTAAGATTAAAAAAGAGCCTCTCAATTTTTGACACAAAAAAAGGGCCCCAATAAGGAGCCCTTTTTTATATCTTCAATTTCTATTAATTATCTATAGACAACCTGCTTGACAGCTTTAACAACTTTAGTAGGATTTGGAAGAAATTCATCTACCAATGTTGGAGCGTAAGGCATTGATGTATCCGCACCCATTACTCGAGCTACAGGAGCATCAAGGTAATCGAATGCATATGATTGCATTTGATAAGCAATCTCAGATGCAACAGATGCAAACGGCCAAGATTCTTCAACGACAACCATACGGTTTGTCTTTTTCAAAGAGTTCACCAGTGTTTTATAGTCTAAAGGTCTTATCGTTCTTAGATCAATTACTTCAGCAGAGATTCCCTCTTTTGCTAATTCTTCGGCAGCCTCAAGAGCAACAAGTACCATCTTATTGTAAGAAACAATAGTAACGTCTGTACCTTCGCGCTTTACAGCAGCTTTACCAATCTCGATAATATGTTCACCATCTGGAACAAGTCCTTTATGGCCATACATTTGCTCTGACTCCATGAAACAAACAACATCTTCATCACGAATAGCCGCTTTCATTAGTCCTTTAGCATCTCCTGGGTCACATGTTGAAATAACTTTCAGACCAGGACAATTTGCCAACCAACTCTCAAATGTTTGAGAGTGCTGTTGAGCCAATTGACCAGCAGATCCCGAAGGTCCTCTGAATACAATTGGACATGAAAACTGACCAGCAGATTGTGACAAAGTTTTAGCTGCATTGTTGACAATTTGATCAAATGCTAGGACTGCAAAGTTCCAAGTCATAAACTCAACGATTGGTCTTAGACCATTCATTGCTGCTCCTACTCCTATTCCTGCGAAACCCAACTCAGCAATAGGTGTATCTATTACACGCTGAGCGCCAAATTCATCAAGCATACCTTTAGTTACCTTGTAGGCACCATTGTATTGAGCTACTTCTTCACCCATAACAAAGACTCTGTCATCTAGTCTCATTTCTTCAGACATCGCCTCATTCAGGGCATCACGAAGTTGTAATTCTCTAGCCATATTAAATCAACTATTAATTGTGAGCCACAAAAATAATAAATATGAAGACCTAAACAAACCTGAAAAGCTTATAATTTAAATTCTTGGAATCTAAATTACACCTTGATCAAGCATTGCGTCTGCAACTTTAACAAATCCAGCAATATTAGCCCCTTTGACATAATCAACAGATCCATCTTCCTTTAAACCAAACTTAATACATTGCGCGTGGATGGCATTCATTATGTCTTTAAGCTTTACATCTACTTCTTCTCTTGTCCAATTCAAACGAAGCGAATTTTGACTCATTTCTAGTCCTGAGGTAGCTACCCCTCCAGCGTTTGAAGCTTTACCAGGAGCAAAGAGTACATTGTTACTTTGCAATACCTCTATGCCGGCTGCTGTAACTGGCATATTGGCACCTTCTGCAACAGCTATAATGCCATTAGAAACTAATGTTTTGGCTTCTTCTTCGTTTAATTCATTTTGAGTAGCACACGGAAATGCAAGATCGCCATTTAATGACCATGGTCGTTCTCCTTCTAGGTATAATGCCCCGAAGTGATCTGCATATTCCTTTATTCTCCCTCTGCGATTATTCTTAAGATCTTTTATCCACTCAAGCTTTTCTTTTGTAATCCCTTCAGCATCGTAGATTGTTCCTGATGAATCAGATAGGCTTACTACTTTAGCACCCAATTCAATCAACTTTTCTGTAGCATATTGTGCTACATTCCCCGATCCTGACACCAGACAAACTTTATTTACAATTTTGTCATTGTGTTGCTTGAGCATGTAATCCACAAAGTATACACAGCCATAACCTGTTGCTTCTGGTCGGATTAAAGAACCACCATAACTTAGACCCTTACCAGTAAGGACACCATGGTGAATATTCTTAATTTTTTTATACATCCCAAACATATAGCCAATCTCTCGACCACCAACACCAATATCACCAGCTGGTACATCTGTATCAGCGCCAATATGACGATTCAGTTCTAGCATAAATGCTTGACAGAATTTCATGATTTCGTTATCGGATTTACCTTTTGGATTAAAGTCTGATCCTCCCTTACCTCCACCCATAGGCAGTGTTGTAAGACTATTCTTGAAGATTTGTTCAAAACCTAAGAATTTTAGGATTGATTGATTTACAGAGGGGTGGAATCTCAAGCCTCCCTTGTAAGGACCTAATGCATTGTTAAACTGCACGCGAAATCCTTTATTGACCTGAATACTTCCAGCGTCATCGAGCCAGGATACTCTGAACGAGATAAGCCTGTCAGGTTCAGTTAGGCGCTCTAAAAGAGCCTTGTTTTGATACCTTGGATTTGCATTAATAAAAGGAATAATTGTTTCTGAAACTTCACGAA
>JBELIG010000107.1:0-10530 GCA_042091035.1 Sphingobacteriales bacterium
AGCAACTTCGCGATCTCAGAATGCGTGTTGGAATGCTATTTCAAGGATCTGCACTTTTTGATTCTATGACGGTAGAGGAGAATGTTCGATTTCCTTTGGACATGTTTACTAATCATACAAAACAAGAGAAAGATAAACGCGTTGATTACTGTCTAGATCGAGTAGGCTTAAACAATGCAAATAAGAAATATCCTTCTGAAATCAGTGGGGGAATGCAAAAACGAGTTGGTATAGCTCGATCTATTGTTTTGAATCCAACCTATCTGTTTTGTGATGAACCCAATTCAGGATTGGACCCTAGAACAGCCTTAGTAATTGACGAACTCATAAAGGATATTACAGTAGAAAATAATATCACTACCGTTATAAATACACACGATATGAACTCGGTAATGGAGATCGGAGATAATATTGCTTTATTGCACCTAGGGGAATTAGCCTGGGCTGGAAATAAAGATGAGGTACTTGAAAGCGATAATGATATTTTACAAGATTTTATTTTTGCTTCTCCTTTCTTGAAGAGACTTCGTAATAAAGCAATGGGTATATAATAAAAAAGACCGTCACGATTTTTGACGGTCATAACCCAGAACATACACAAGAGAATCAAAGATCAATCCCCTAATTTTAAGGGAATCCCGAAACGTACTAAGAATTGGATTCCCTATACCTTACACTTTATATGTCCAGCACATACAGTTTAAAATCTTCTATTAATTGGATTAACTTTTCAGGGTATTTATTATCCGTAGCATAGCCTGCTTTTTTAAGTCCATACGCCCATTGCTTATAATCTTTTTTATGCTTTTTTAGGTGATTGTAACGATCTGAAGACAAGAACCTGCTATGTGCTCTCCAGCTATCCCAAGAGGTCTTATAGTTTCTGAAAAAATCCTTGTGGTGATCATCGTGAAAGTTGCTGCAATGTCCTTTTATACAGTTCTTAGAGAAACACTTTATACCGAAATGGTTATTGTTTTTTAAAGAAAGATTCGATTGCCCCGCATTACTTTCTAAAAGGGCCTGAGCCATTTTTATACTCGCAGGAATTCCAAACTTCTTCATTTCATCTCTCGCTACCTTGTGGAATCGTTTTATATACCTCTTTTTGGCTTTTGCTTCGCCATCATCATTGATATTAACTTGAAATAAAGGTTCAAAATTTAATGATGGACCAGGAATCGCTTGATTAATTATGGAGTCCTTTAATAGTGGAAGTGCAGCAGTTGATGACATCTTAACCATTTCATTTGAATTTAATTGTTTACCAAATTCTAGTTTTACCCTGAACTTGTTCGTCAAGAACAAGTAGAATAAAGTGCTTATTAAGAAGTATTTGATGTAGAATTTGGCAGAGATTTTTTTCTTGTAAGAACTTGTCTTAAATTCTAAAAAGGAGTAAAACCTTTTATACCAATTCCTAAATCTTATGTTGTTTGAGATTTTCCTTCTTACCCTACGCACTATAATAGCCCTTTGGCTATTTATAGGTTTATTTGTAGGTCTTAAAGAAAAATCGTTCATGTAGTTTATTGTTTTAAGTGCTATTCAAATTTAAAACAAAAAGTTTTATAAAGCAACTGTATTTGTTTTTTTTTGTTCTTTTTGCAATTATTTTGCTACTTATTGTTTTAAGTATTGTTCTGAATCTTATCCTCTGATAAGTAGTTTTATAATGCTTTGTAGCAATAAAATCATTTGATTACTTGTGTATTTCCATCGTTTAGATAAAAGTGGTATTGTCTAGCATTTAATGTGCTAAAAGAAAAATATTCCCTGCTGAATTAGTTGTCAATGGGAGATTAGGGCATGATTAAGTGGATTGTCGATGCTATTTTTTTAATTTAGACTTCATTTTTATCACTTAACTAGGCAAATGCGTACGAAATATATTTTTCTCGTTGTGCTACTTTCTATTGCGGTTAGTAGTTATGGACAGGTTCAATCCCCTTCAGAGTTCTTAAGAAATAAGTATGGAATTCAGTTTACACCGAATCACTTAGTGATGGCGTATTTTGATCATCTTACGGGGCAATCTGAACAAGTTCAGAAGTTGAACTATGGGTATACAAATGAAGGTCGTCCTCTCAATTTGTATTTTGTTTCTTCTAAAAATAATTTGGATCGTCTAGAGACTATTCGAGAACAGCATCTAGCTAAGATTGGTATGGGAGAGTCTTCTGGATCAGAAGAGGATATAGCAATTGTGTGGTTGAGTTATTCTGTTCATGGAAATGAGGCAGGAGGGACAGAGGCTTCGTTGAAAGTTGCCCACGAGCTGGTTACAGGTTCAGAGACGGAGTCAAGTAAATGGCTGGAAAATACGATTGTTATTATTGACCCTAGTGTAAACCCTGATGGAAATTCAAGGTACTCGCATTGGCATATTGGTGTTTCGAATGCAACTGCAAATCCAGATATAGCAGCCAAAGAGCATTATGAGCCTTGGCCTGGTGGACGAGTAAATCACTATTATTTTGACTTGAATAGAGATTGGGCGTGGACTAGCCAGCTCGAGTCTATTTCTAGGATAAAAGTTTATAAGCAGTGGATGCCCCATGTGCATGCTGATGTGCATGAGCAATTCAAAGATAATCCCTATTACTTTGCCCCAGCTGCTGTCCCTTATCACATGCATATTTCAGACTGGCAGGTTGAATTTCAAACTAGAATCGGTAAGAATAGTGCTAGCCAGTTTGATAACAAGGAGTGGTTATATTTTACTAAAGAGGTATTTGATTTGTTTTACCCAAGTTACGGTGATACCTATCCTACATTTAATGGATCTATAGGGATGACCTATGAACAGGCTGGACATAGTTTTTCCGGTCGTGCTGTTAAGATGGAAAATGGAGACACCTTGACTTTACAAGATCGAATTGATCATCATTATACGACATCTATTTCTACAATTGAAGTGAGTTCAGAGGGTGCGGCAGAGTTGAATTCTAATTTCGTTAAATATTTCGATGTATCTTCTTCTAATCCTCCGGGGGCATTAAAGTCTTACATTATTTCTGGAGATAATCCAGCTGCAGAGCTTTCGGATCTTGCAGCTTATTTTGATTTGCATAGTATAGAGTACAAAGCGCTTGAAAAAGATCTTAAGGTCGAAGCTTATAGCTACCAGGCCAATGAGGAGTTGGAAACTACGCTCAAGGCTGGTGATATGCTTGTTTCAGCTTATCAGCCACTTGCTATTTTGACGCAGGTTCTTTTTGAGCCGAATCCGGCTTTAGAGGATTCGCTAACGTACGATATTACAGCATGGTCTATACCACATGCGAGAGGTTTAAAAGCTTTTGCAACAAAAACTAAAATCAAATCTTCCAGCACTTTTGAGCTATCGAAAAATCAGCCAGTTTTCAGTGAAGAACAACCTTATGCAATAGCTATCAAATGGGATTGTTTAAATGATGCATCTATAATTGGTGACCTACTAGAGGAAGGTGTAGTGGTGCGTTTCTCAGAAAAAGAGGTCAGATATGAAGATCTGTCCTTCAGTCGGGGTACTTGCTTTGTGACTGCCGCAGACAATAGAAAAAATGAAAATTGGTATACCGTTTGTAAAAGTGTTATTACGGAAGCAAATGGAATGGCTTGGTCATTGAGCAGTGGTTGGGCACAAGAAGGGGCAGATATGGGCTCAACAAACTTTATGCTTATACAAAAGCCAGAGATACTGCTATTATCAGCAGATGAGCTTGATGCAAATTCGTTTGGCTTTGCCTGGCATTATTTTGAGCAGGTTTTAGGCTACCCTGTTACAGTAGTTAATAAAGATAACTTGGTCTCTGCAATGGAGAGTGGACTATACAATACTCTGGTTATCCAGGATGGTCGAGTAAATATGAATGAAAGAACCAAAGCTTCTTTAGAGTCTTGGTTGAATAGTGGTGCTAAGTTGATTTGTTCTGCAAATTCTGTAAAGAGTGTATCTGGATTGGAAGGTATTCAATTGGGGGAAGCAAAGTCTTTGGACTTTAACCTTAAGCGTGGAGCAATGAACTATGAAGATCGAGAGCGTGCCTATATTCCGGTGATGATACCAGGTGCAATTTATAGGGCAGAACTTGATCCTACACATCCATTAGCTTTTGGTTTGGGGGATCACTATTATTCCTTGAAAACTAATACAGTGCAGTATGATAAGATGGAGAATGGTTGGAATGTTGGAGTTATCAATGATGATCTTCGAAGACTTGGTTTTGCAGGTTCTAAGGTGCATGAAGCACAGCGAAACTCTATGGTATTCGGTACTCAATCCTATGGAAGAGGTTCTGTGATTTTCTTTACAGATGATCTATTATACAGAGGATTCTGGAAGAGAGGGCAGCAATTGTTTGCAAATGCACTTTTCATGGGTGGCAACTAAAATTAAATTATAAAACTTCTTTTATAGTTAAAGTGCCCGGAGAGTCTAATTACTCCGGGCACTTTCTTTATATTTGGGGAAATAAATTATTTGAAAGTCTATGTATATCGTACCTAATGAGCTGAAATCCTGGGTTGAAGTCCCTTCGAATTCAGATTTTCCTATACAAAATATTCCTTTCGGTGTGTTTAAAACTGAAAGTAATCCAAGTCCAAGAATTTGCTCTGCAATTGGCAATTATGTGATAGATCTTGCTATCCTGTCTGACATGAGCTTATTTGATGATCTTGATATTTCGCCTGAAGTCTTCAGAACAGATTCACTAAATCCTTTAATGGCACTAGGAAAGGCTAAGAATTCTGCTTTTAGAAAACGCATTGTCGAACTTTTAAGTGAGAGCAATGTGCAGCATAAAGAACAGTCTTGGCATTTTCTGCATCCAATGGAAAAGGTTGAGATGTTGTTGCCTGTCAAAATAGGAGATTATACAGATTTTTATTCTAGCATGGAGCACGCACGTAATGTGGGTACTATGTTTAGAGATCCTGATAATGCACTTCTTCCAAATTGGAAACACATACCTGTAGGTTATCATGGTAGAGCATCTTCAATCATTGTATCTGGTCAAGATATTCACAGACCTTGTGGACAAACTATGCCATTAGATGCAGATGCGCCAGTATATGGTCCTACTGCACGACTGGATTTTGAGTTGGAGATGGCATTTGTTATAGGGCAATCTACGGATCTAGGTGATACGGTCTCAACAGAACAAGCTGAGGATTATATTTTTGGATTAAGCCTTTTCAATGACTGGTCTGCTCGAGATATTCAAAAGTGGGAGTATGTTCCTCTTGGACCTTTCTTAGGAAAGAGTTTTGCATCCACGATGGCTCCATGGATCATTACATTGGATGCTTTAGAGCCATTCCGTGTAGCAGGTCCTGTACAAGATCCACCTGTGCTACCTTATTTAGAGTATCCTGGAGATAAAAATTATGATATCAGTTTAAACGTTGAGATAGAAACGGAGTCAGGAGATAAGAAAAGTGTTTGTGCGTCCAATTTTAAGTATATGTATTGGAATATGTCTCAACAACTGGCGCATCATACTGTAAATGGATGTAATATTAATGTAGGGGATGTTTGTGCCTCAGGTACGATTAGTGGTCCTGAACCAGGTTCTTTTGGATCGATGTTAGAAATCGCATGGAAAGGAACAAAGCCTGTGCAGATGCCTGATGGAACTGAACGTAAATTTATTCATGACGGTGATACAGTTCGTATGACGGGGCACTGTGAAAAGGATGGATTGCGAATTGGTTTTGGTGAGGCTACAGCTAAAGTATTACCTGTAAAAAAATAAAACTAGATGATGTTTAAGGTTCGGCAGTTATTGATATTTTTCAGTTGTCTTGTAGTTGTTGCACCTTTAGCTGCGCAATCACTTAATCAGCAGACCTTAGACAGTTTCTTAGCAGATTCAAAACTAAGAAATGCAGATGTAGGAATGATCTTTTACGATGCAGAAACTGGAGCAGAAGTGCTGCAGAAGAATGCAGATAAAAAGCTTATTCCTGCTTCATCTCATAAATTACTTGTAACCTCTTCGATACTCGGAAGTCTTGGGGAAGACTATAGGTACATAACCTATTTGGAACACACGGGGACTTTAAGCGCTCAAGGTGTTCTAGATGGTAACTTGATCATAAGAGGTACTGGAGATCCCAGTCTTGGTTCTGGTTTAGCCTCTTCTCTTTCTTTAGAAGCCTTTACAGCCATGTTGGTTGGTATATTAAAGCGTTATGGAATAAAGGAAGTTAAAGGTTCTGTTCTCGTAGACGATACGCACTTTTCAGGCAATGCTGTTGCGGAAAGTTGGTCCGTCGCAGATGTAGGTAATTATTACGGTGCTGGTGCATGGGGTTTTAACATCCATAGTAATCTATACTATCTGGATTTTAAGCAAAAAGCACAAGGGCAAAAGCCCTCAATAATCGGCACACGCCCACAGATTGAAAATCTTAGCTTTGACAATAAACTTCTTAGTGCTGGTCCAAGAGCAGGTGATAATGCTTACATATATGGAGGTCCAGATGAGTGGGAAAAACTAATAAAAGGATCTATTCCTTCCGGTAATGGGACTTTTACAATCAAGGGTTCTATGCCGAACCCTTCTGTTTTTTATGCAACATATTTCACTAAGGTATTAAGGGAGAGTGGCTTTGAGATCCTTGGAAACGGATCAAAATTGATGTACCAAATACCAAAGGCAGATCGGATAATGCTTTATAAGCATTACTCTCCAACACTATTAAAGTTGGTAGAGCATGCTAATTTGGAATCCGATAATATGTTTTGTGAGGTATTTTTAAAAACCTTGGGTCTGATTGATGGTGGTGTTGGTAAACGGTCTGATGGGGTAGACTATCTTATTCAATACTGGCAAGGAAAAGGCTTGGATATTGATCTTACTATGCTTGATGGCTCAGGGCTTTCAAGGTCGAATAGGATTAGTGCATCAACGCTTGCAAGTGTGCTATATCGTATATTAAACGATGAAGAAATTGGTGTAGAGTTTTTAGAAACACTACCTAAAAGTGGAGAAACAGGTACCTTGGGTAAAGTGTTTAGAAATGCACCAGCGTCTATGCAGTTGACTGCCAAGACCGGCTCTATGCGTTCAATTCGATCCTTAACAGGTCAATTTGTAACTAAAAGCGGAAAAGAGATTGTATTTTCGATAATAATTAATGGATACAGTGGGGGAGGCTACAGTATGTGGAAAAAGATTGAAACTTTTTTGATAGATCTTTATAATGAAAGCAACTACTAGCAATGAAAAATAAAAGGTTTCAGACCGTTGCAATGATACTAATAATTGGTTTAAGCATTAGCCAATTCTTTAGTCCTACATATAATGAAGGGACCGAGGTTAAGTCCAATGAATTGTTTGGTGTAGAGGTAGCATCTCCATCTGTAATCGATATGTTTAAAAATGCATGTTACGATTGCCATTCTAATACAACGGAATATCCAGCCTATGCAAAGATATCGCCTCTTTCCTTTTGGATACAAGGGCATATAGATCATGGGAAAGAGCAGCTTAATTTTTCGGAATGGGCAAGCTATTCACCAGGCAAGAGAAAGCACAAGCTGGAAGAATGTATAGAAGAAATAGAAAAAAATCACATGCCATTAAAATCATACACTTGGTTGCATTCAAAATCAAGATTGTCTGAAGATCAGAAAAATCTTATTGTTGAGTGGTGTAGATCAATAATGGTGAAATATTAATTCGAGAACTTAATGACTAATTTAAAATTTAGCATACTGGTATTTAGCTTGTTGTTCTGTCTAAGTGCTTGTTCAGAAGAACCTTCTGGTCCAACTACTAATACAGATAACAGTGTCAACGAAGATCTTAGTTTTGAAGGAATTGTAAAAACCTCAGAGGCTAAAGGCCGTC
Source organism: Sphingobacteriales bacterium (assembly GCA_042091035.1). Lineage (GTDB taxonomy): Bacteria > Bacteroidota > Bacteroidia > Chitinophagales > Saprospiraceae > AM-2324. Next base: position 7,845 of record JBELIG010000107.1, read on the forward strand.
AGGTATGGCAAAAACCCAATTTAGTTATCGACCTTCTTGGTGATCTAGAAGATAAGACGATAGCAGATATTGGTGCGGGAACTGGATACTTCGCTATAAGGCTAGCAGAAAAAGCAAAAAAGGTAATTGCGATTGAAATCGATGAGCGATTTATCAATTTTATCGATAGTGTAAAATTGGCTAATCTTGCTGAAGAATTCCACAGTAATCTCGAAACCAGAATTACCGTCTCTAGTTCATCTGGCTTGAAGGCCGGAGAAGCAGATGTGATTCTTATGGTAAACACCTATAGTTACATTGAGAACAGAAGTAAATATTTTAGGACACTCAAGAGTAGATTGCGTCCTGGAGGTCGGTTGGTAGTTGTTGATTTTAAAAAGAAAAGGATTGGTATAGATTACCCTTCTCAATCTGATCGACTACCCTTATATGTTGTGGAAAATGAACTTATAGATGCAGGATTTTCAATTCAGAGTAGTGATGATTGCTCTTTGGAGTATCAATATATTTTACTTGCGATGAAATAAAAAAAAGGTGAAGCTAAATGCTTCACCTTTTTTTGTCTATTGTATTATGAGTTTTCGACTCATAATTCCTTCTGAGGTGTTGAGCTGTATGAAATACATGCCTGGTTTAAGGCTAGAAACATCCATAACATTTTCGATCGCTTCAGGTGTTATCACCTGAATAGATTTGCCTCCCATGTTAATAATCTCTCCAGAGATAATTTCAAGATCTTCTGGATAATCTATTCGAACATAATCCGAGCTAGGATTAGGACTAAGTGTTATCGATAAGTCACGCCTTGGGATATCTTCAGTAGATTCTTCATTTGTAATACTTGCTGAATCATCTTGAAGGTTGTCTCCCGATCCAATATAAACGATGTAGTCCTCCGTTTCTCCTCTATCGTATACTTCACAGGCCTCCGCACTATTGTAGTATTTAAGTACTACTCTGAGTTTTCTGTAGCCCTCTGGTAAACCTGCAGGTATAGTGATTTTTGAAGATTTGACACTGTTGAAGTAAGTCATAGTCTTACGTATCATTTCATTAGACTCAAATACTCCATTCATATTGAAATCCAAGAAGAATGAGAAGTAACATATCCCATTTTCTGGAGCATCTTTAGAGAAGTATATGTAGTACTTAGAATCGTCTTCAAGGTTGATTACCTCATTGGTATAGTGAAGGTATCCACCATCATTTCCTGTAGTGTTTTCCACATTTGACATTGCGAAGTAATCAATCCACTCATTGGAGGAATCTAAGCCATAAGAATCGCAATATTCTCCTGGAAGTGTATAAGAAGTTGTTGTGAATTCTAGTAAATCAGACCAGCCAGAATTTTCTCCAGTAGAACAATCTACCTGAAGCTGTGCCTCATAATTGGTTTCTGGTAAAAGATCCTCAATGGTATAGGATAGTTGATCAATATCGGTTATTGTAGTCCATACTGTATTACCAGATGTTCTATATCTAAGCGTGTAAGTTTGTGCTAAGTTTGTAGAAGACCAACTTAGTGTAGCACTATTGAAACTGAGTGAACTCACTTCAAAAGCATCTGGAAGATAACAGGTCGAATCAACTGGTGTAAGGAAGTTGTTTTTAAATGACCACGGTGAGGTTCCAACTTGACAAACTCCAGAAACCTGCCATTCGTAGCCCGTATTTTCATCAAGATCTGTCAGGTAGTAATTCGCCTCGTCTATTGGGCTAATAGTGTCCCATTCAGAAGAATCTTGAGTTCTTAGTCGCAATTGATAGTAAAGGTGGAGTGTGTCTTCATTCCAAAATAGCTCTACTTCGGTTGGATTGATAATAATAGACTCCAAGCCGGTAGGACTATTACAGCCATTACTTGTGGTGAAACTTATTTGTTCGGACCATTCAGAATCTGAAAGTGAACAGTCGGAACGAATTTCAGCAATATAGGTAGTCGTTTCTTCCAAATCTGTGAGCAGGTATTCTATAGTATTGATATTACTTACAAAGGTCCAAGACCCTATAGATGATTTTCTATATCTCAAATCATATACTTCAGCCTCAGACACTTCTGTCCACGTTAAGCGTGCCGAATATTGTTCGATATCTCCTGCTTGAAGACCCTCAGGTGCTGGACATGGTTCTTCTTCTAGACAGGTAAAGATTGTGCTTCCTGACCATGGAGAATCTGTTGACTCTGCGCAATTGGAGGATACTTGCACTGTATATGTGGTGCCAGCTTCTAAAGCATTCAGGTTTACACTTGTATTATTGTAATTTGGAATCAGAGTCCAATTTGAAGCTCCAAGTTGCCTATACCTAATATCATAAGAATTAGCCTCTGCCACTGGACTCCAGTTTATAGTAGCTGTGTTTATTCCTATGTTACTCGCAAAGACTGTAGATGGTGCATCACACTGAACTGAATTCCCTCCAAGATCCACAGTATAATCCTCTACTTCACCGTAAGCAAAAACTTCACAGGGCGAAGAGAATGCGCTGTATTTTTGACTAACTCGCATGCGGGTATTTCCCTGATAAGTTGTGTTCGGAATGCTTATGGTGCCCGATGCAGTTCCTGACGTTGGTCCTCCAGAGAAAACCTGCTCTCCTGGATCGTCAAAATCCATGTCATTATTGAAGTCTATCCATATCCTGTAATATTCATTATAAACTGTACCTGAAAACCCTGGGCTTATAG
>JBELIG010000108.1:0-8321 GCA_042091035.1 Sphingobacteriales bacterium
TTCATCAACGAGTTCTACAAGCAGCACACTATCCTACTGGATCCGATCTATACAGGAAAAATGTTTTACGGTCTACTTACAGAAATAAGGGAAGATAAGTATCCTGCAGGTAGCAGCATTGTAGGTATTCACACAGGAGGCTTACAAGGAAACCTTGGATTTAACTATAGATTTGGTCAAAAAATTCCTAATCCTCAGATTCCTGTTTGAGCAGAGATAGCTTATATACACCAGTAGCATTCAAGCCATAAAAATCTGCCCCAAACACCGAGAAAGAATAAAAAGGGGCCTCAATATCCTTGATTGGATATAGAGTGCCAGCTTGAGAAAGGTTTACCATAGACAATTTACCGTCTGGCTCTAAAAAGAAAAAGCGATCTTCAGAAAGGTGATAGATGCCCTTTGGGTCCAACTGAATCTTGAATTGATAGTTACCAAAAAAGTCAAACACATAGAATAATCCAGCCTCAGCAATTAGCACCAGATAATCATCTACTTCTTTGATCTGATCGACCACAGGGTATCCTCCAAATACAAAATTCAAATCTGAACTTTCAAATAGATTTCGACCAGATTGATCAATTCGGATAATCTTATTCAAATCTCTGGAGAACAACCAAAAGCCTCCAAGCGAGGCAATCCCAGCTGCCTGAATATTGAACAATTGAAAATAATCCAAATCCAATGCTGTAGATGCACTCAACTGTTCATCAAAGAATCGAATTCGATTTACATCAGGAAAAAAAACAATGGGCTTCATTGGATCATTGAGATCAAGTTGTAAGGTATTACCCCAAACATTGATCTGATTATAAGCGATCAATTCAAGCTCATTCGAATAACACCAGATATTCCCCTGATCTTTGTCCAAGAGAATCAAACGCCCAAGTGGATCAACTTGCAATTGATCAGCCTTTATATCAAGAATTTTTTGAGAAAAACTTAAGGTGCTAAACACAAGAGACAAGAAAGCACTAGCTATACATGCGACCATCTTCTTGTTCAAAAAAGAGAATCTCCACCTTTGAACCATCAAATTTCGCATAGGAATTGTTTCGTAACCACTCCCCAAGATTAATGTATGTGCTTTTTTCATTTAAAGGTCTTCGTATACAAAGATGTCTATGACCAAAAATAAAATAATCAATTTCAGGCTGTTTTTCCACTATTGAGCGAGCATACTGAAATAACCATTCTTTATCGTCACCAAGATAACGATCTTCATCCTTCTCAGATTGTCTACTTTTTTTGGATAAAAAGTCTGCTAAAGGGATTCCTACATTTGGATGAATCCATCCAAACAAGAATTGGCAGATCTTGTTCCTGAATATTCGCTTAAGAAATTTGTAGAGATAATCGCCCGGCCCATAGCCATCTCCATGTCCAATAAAGAAGTGTTTCTCTCCGAACTTCCGACTTATGTTGTCCCTGTGTATTTCAACGCCCAATTCCTTCTCAAAATAATCGAACATCCACATATCGTGATTCCCTAAGAAGAAGTGGATCTTAATACCTCGCTCCGTCATATCCGCAATCTTTGTCATAAAACGGAAGAAGCCCTTGGGCACTGTCTTTTTATATTCAAACCAAAAATCAAAGATGTCTCCAACAAGAAATACTTCTGTTGCATCTGCCTCAATATAATCCAACCAACGCACAACTTGTCTTTCGCGAGCAAGACTCGAAAGATTAGCGTCTAATCCAAAATGAAAATCACTTGCAAAATAAATCATGGAGAAGCGGGCTTTAAATTTTCAATCCCATCTGCAAAATGGGAATATATTTTCGCTTTCTGAAATAAATTATCCCCCTTACAATGTAAAATTGGTAAGTTTGAGAAAAAAATACAAGCAAAGATGATGAATATAGACTTGACAGGAAAAAATGCACTTGTGTGTGGATCAAGCAGGGGAATAGGTAAAGCTACGGCTATGCAACTTGCTGACATGGGTGCAAATGTAACATTAGTATCTAGAAATGTTGAGCAACTAGGTTCTGTAATGAATGAGCTAGATCACTCAAAAGGACAAAAACACGATTTCTTTGCTGCGGACTTTTCAGACGTTGCTGATCTACATAAAAAGGCAATGGCCTTAGCAGCTACAAAGACTATTCATATACTGATCAACAATACAGGAGGACCTGCTGGAGGACCTGCTAACAAAGCTGGTGTAAATGAATTCACAGCTGCATTCAATAATCATTTAATCTGTAATCATGTGTTGGTCCAAACATTTATGGAAGGCATGAAAAAAGATAGCTACGGGCGCATCATCAATGTTATCTCCACATCTGTAAAACAACCCTTAGATGGCCTAGGAGTTTCAAACACAATACGTGGAGCTGTTGCCAATTGGTCAAAAACTCTTGCAAATGAGTTGGGTGCATTTGGAGTAACAGTAAATAACGTATTACCAGGTGCTACACTAACCGGTAGACTACAAGAGATTATTGAAGCAAAAGCTCAAAAAACCGGAAAATCAGTAGATAGCATTCAAGAACAAATGAAATCTGCAGTACCCATGAAACGCTTTGCGCAGCCAGAAGAAATTGCAGCAGCAATCGCATTTCTTGCAAGTCCAGCAGCATCTTACATTAATGGAATAAACGTACCTGTAGACGGTGGACGAACTAAGTCCCTATAAAGTTGGAGCATGGAATTGAACCACAAAACATTTGGAGCTGGTGATCCAATAATCATTCTTCATGGCTTATTTGGAACACTAGACAACTGGCAAACTGTCGCTAAAAAACTAGCAGAGCACTTTATGGTATACATTGTTGACCAACGCAACCATGGAAGATCAGCTCATGTAGAAGGCCAAAACTACAAGCTAATGGCAGAAGACCTAGCGGACTTCATGGAAGAAAATTGGATACATAATGCACATATTATAGGGCATAGTATGGGTGGAAAAACGGCTATGCAGTTTGCTGCAGACTATCCAGACATGCTTAACAAACTTGTAGTTGTTGATATAGCACCAAAGGCTTATGAAGGCGGTCATCAAACTATTTTCGATGCTTTGTTGTCTGTAGATATGGAGAAGGTCCAAACTCGAAAGGAGGTTGAAGAACAGCTTTCTAAGTATATTGACGATGCTGGAGTTCGATTGTTTCTGATGAAGAATCTAAGCAGAAAAAAAGAGGGTGGCTTTCAATGGAAAATGAACCTCCAAGAGATTTACATCAATTATTCCAATATATTGGATAACATTGAGATGGAGGACAGCGTTAAAAATGAGGCTTTGTTCATAAATGGAGGAAAATCTAATTATGTGAATGAAGCAGACAAAGTAGAGATTCAGAAATTATTCCCAGCAGCCTCTTTCGAGACGATAGAAAATGCTGGGCATTGGGTACATGCTGAACAACCAAAAGCTCTAATTGAACATGTTTTAAAATTCCTAAGCCAATAATATAGAAATATGAAATCAACAGGTTTAAAAAAAGGTAAAATATTCATACTCGGCCTTATCCTTGCGATAGGAGCCACAGCATTTACTGTCAACAATGGTAAATACTATGAGATTGCTAAAAACCTTGAAATATTCTCCAACATCTATAAAGAGATCAATATGCTTTATGTGGATGATCTTGATCCAGGAGAATTGATGAAAACCGGCGTTGATGCCATGTTAGAATCTTTAGATCCTTATACCAATTATATTAGTGAATCGGAGATAGAAGGATATCGATTCAACACAATGGGTAAATATAAAGGAATAGGAGCTCGTGTTATAAACTTCGAAGAATACCCTACGATCGTTTCCATCTACAAAAACTCTCCTTCTGATAAGGCAGGTCTTCGAGTAGGTGATCGTTTTGTATCTATCAACGGAAACGAAGTTGCCAACAGGTCCTTTGATGAAGTAGATGCTATACTAAAAGGCTCTCCTGGCACAGTGGTTTCCTGTAAAATACAAAGGGCTGGTCTGGAGGATTATTTAGATATTGAATTAATCCGAGATGATGTAGTTGTGGATAATGTTCCTTACTACGGAATGGTTAGCGATAAGATTGCATATATTTCACTAACTACCTTTACTCAGGCTGCGGGAAAAAACATTGAGAATGCGCTCAAAGATTTAAAAAAATCTCACGAAATAGAAGGTGTAATTCTTGACTTAAGAGGAAACGGAGGTGGCCTGCTCATGGAGGCTGTAAACATTTCTAATATTTTTATTCCTAAGGGAGAATTAGTCGTATCTACAAAAGGAAAATCACCAGAATGGGATAAGAACTTTATGACACGTGCAGAAGTGTATGATTCAGCCATTAAACTAGCCGTACTTATCAATGGCAGATCAGCTTCTGCAAGTGAGATAGTGAGCGGCGTGATACAGGATTATGATAGAGGCCTTATCATAGGGCAAAAATCCTATGGAAAAGGTCTTGTGCAAAATACTAAAGATGTAGGTTTCAATTCTAAAGTAAAGCTTACCACAGCAAAATACTATATACCATCCGGTCGCTGTATCCAAAGCGTAGAATATAAAGATGGTGAGCCAGTGGATATTCCTGAAGAGAGCCGAGCAAAGTTCCAAACAAAGAATGGAAGAATGGTCCTTGATGGTGGTGGAGTACTCCCAGACCTTCTTATGGATAAACCTGTCTATGATGCCTGTACACAGGCTTTGATAGATCAATTTCAACTCTTTAATTTTGTGGATCAGCAATTTGCAGGTATCGACTCCATTCCTGACCTAGAAGCTTTCAGATTCGAAGCCTGGGAAGCCTTTAAAGATTACCTTAAAAATGCTGAGTTCGAGTACTTGACAGACTCCGAAAAAACACTAGAATCATTGAGTAAAAATGCCACATCTGATGACTTGGCTATACAATCGCAAATCAAGTCTATTCAGTCCTCGATCGAAAAACAGAAAAGTGCTGCAATTGAAGAAAACAAGGCTCTTATTATTGACCTCATTGAAAAAGAAGTAGCCAACAAGTTTGGTTATCAAAGGGGAAGAACTCAAATGAATTTGAGAAATGATAAAGAAGTTGACTTTGCTATTGAAGTTCTGCTCGATACAGAACGATACAATAAGATCTTGAACTAAAAAAAGGAGCTGCACTTGCAGCTCCTTTTTTTTTATCCAATCAATCCTAAGGTCAAATAAAATATAAAGGCCAGCCCTCCTGCAATCAAGGCATAAGGCATCTGAGTCCGAACGTGATCAATGTGATCCGTTGCTGAGGACATAGAACTTATTATTGTAGTATCAGAGATAGGTGAACAATGATCACCAAACACACCGCCACCTAGTACTGCAGCAATTGTGATTGCCATAGGAGCACCCATTGTCTGAGCCATAGGAATCCCAATACTCAACATGATACCAAAAGTCCCCCAAGAAGTTCCAGTTGCAAAAGCAATGAAACAGCTAATTATAAATATAATTGCAGGCAATAGAGCTGGAGACAACCAAGAGGAAGTTATATCAGCAACATATTGTCCTGTATGTAAATGTTCCTTACATAATGTACTAATCGCGAATGCAAACATCATCAACAGTGCTAGAGGCATCAAACCAGAGATGCCCTTAAGAGTTAGGTCTATCATCTCGCGAATTCCCATAATACCCTGTGCCTTATAAAACAGCATCGATACAATCAAGGAACAGCAAACAGCAACCAATACAGCGGTAGATCCAGAACCCTGACCGATTGCATAAAAGAATTTACCCATAAATCCTGATGTAGCTCGTTCAGTTTCTGCAAATTCCCATCCTGTATAAGCAAGCATAAGCGGCATGAATAATACCATTATGATAATGGGAACAACCATGTTTATAGCTCTAGGACTTACACCCTCCTTCACAGGCTCATTCGTCAATTCATCTGCAATCATAGGTGTTGCTCCTTCGGCCAATAACTTTCCTGTCTCACGAACACGAGCCTCCGCCTTTTTCATTGGTCCAAAATCCTTTTTGGATAGAATAATAATCAACACAAGAGCCAATGCAAAAATGGGATAGAAATTATAAGGCATGACAGTTAACATCATTGCCAATGGATCTTCAAAACCATTACTCAGAAGCAAGGTCATAATAAAAGCTCCCCATGCATTCAAGGGTATCAATATGGAAGACGGAGAGGAAGAGGAATCTGTTATATAAGCGAGTTTCTCTCTCGATATCCCCATTTTATCAAATATAGGTCTGTATAAAGTACCTACAGTTAAGGCGGATATGCTGCTTTCCACAAAAATCAACATACCAGTTAGCCAAGCAAATACCTGAACCATTACTCTTGATCGTCCAGAGCTTTTTGCTTCCATCTTTTCCAAGCGACCTTGAATAAAATAGATAAAGCCTTCTACCCCACCGGACCTTTGAATGAAGAGGATTAGTGCACCCACAAGGGCACAAAACATAATCGTTCGTGTGTTTCCAGAATCCTTAAAGACATCAACAAATGCCTGTAAAGTAGCCAAAAAGCCTTTAAAGAAATTAAAATCATTGATGATTAGCCAGCCACTGAAAATTCCTAATAGAAGTGACAGATAAACTCGCTTTGTAGCAATCGCGAGTGCAATTGCCAAAACAGAAGGTACAAGCGATAAAACACCATATTGCTGAACGATCTCCTCCATAGTCTAATATTTGATTATTTTTGCACTATCCTAAATATGCTAAAATTTAATAGATGAAAAGAATAGAACACATAGGAATTGCAGTGAAAGATCTAAAAAGTGGAAATGAAATCTATGAAAGCCTTCTTGGAAAAGCCCCCTACAAAATAGAAGAAGTAACATCTGAGCATGTATTAACCTCTTTTTTTCAGGTTGGTGACTCCAAGATCGAACTGCTACAAGCGACACATGAAGACAGTGCTATTGCAAAATATATAGCTAAAAAGGGAGAGGGTATTCACCATATTGCTTTTGAAGTGGAAGATATCTACAAAGCAATGGAAGAAATGAGCGCTAAGGGATTCAAAGTACTAAACGAAAAGCCAAAAAAAGGAGCTGATAATAAGTTGGTTTGCTTTATTCACCCAAAATCAGCCAATGGAGTGCTGGTAGAGCTTTGTCAATCAATAAAGTAAAACTTAAACAGCCTTAAACTGAATATGGATATTAGCTTGATTCAAATTTTGATCGCTGTGATAGGCGGTGCCTTTGCAGGGTCTATTAACACCCTTGCAGGAAGTGGGTCACTCATTACGCTTACTATACTTACAGAAGTATTGGGGCTACCTCCGAATATGGCAAATGGATCAAACAGAATCGGGGTCACAACCCAATGCCTAACGGGTGCTTATGTCTTCCATAAAAAAGGAAAGTTAGATGTAAGACTTTCGCAGCGATTACTAATAGGGACAATTTTAGGTGCTTTTGTTGGAATCTACCTAGCAACTCAGGTTTCTAATGAGCAATTCAAAAATGTATTTAAGTTCTTATTGATCTTCATGCTCTTCGTAATCATACTCAAGCCATCCCGTTGGATTCATGAAAACGAAAAACCTATAAAACTACCTTACTTTCTTGATGTACCACTTTATTTTGCAGTAGGCGTATATGGTGGATTTATTCAAATGGGCATGGGTGTATTCTTTCTTGCAATCTCTGTGCTTCTTGCAAAATACCGCCTGCTAGAAGCTAATGCCCTAAAGTCTCTAGTCATTGGGCTTTACTCCCTTCCTGCCATTTTTATATTTCACTTTAATGGATTAGTAGACTGGAAACTTGGAGCCATTGTTGCTAGCGGTCAGATTGTCGGAGGCTGGGCAACTGCTAAATATGCATCTGATGCACCAAAAGCAAATATAATCGCACACCGTATGTTAATATTGGCTGTAATTGCTGCAATTACTAAGATCTTTTTCTTTCCATAGAAATTAAAAAAGGCAGACTTAAAAGTCTGCCTTTTTTGAAGCTATTAATATGCCATTGCAAACAAAACTCGCTTATTTGAAGGATCGCCAGAGAATACACATTTCCCTGCTTCTTCAACAGCGTCGTTCGGAATACAACGAATAGTCGCTTTAGTCAATTCCTTGATCTTTTGCTCCGTCTCAGGAGTTCCATCCCAGTGTGCTGAGATAAATCCACCTTTGTTCGCTAAAACATCCTTAAACTCATCAAAAGTATTCACTTCAGTCGTATGCTCGGCTCTATAAGCTTTAGCCCTTGAAAGTAAGTTATTCTGAATATCTTCAAGAAGCTGCTGGATATTATCTGCTAAACCTTCCAATGCAACCTGTGACTTCTCTTTTGTGTCCCGACGAGCGACCTCTACTACGCCATTCTCCAAATCTCTCTTACCAATACCTACTCGTACAGGTACACCCATCATCTCATACTCCGCAAACTT
>JBELIG010000108.1:8421-10507 GCA_042091035.1 Sphingobacteriales bacterium
CTCCTCTTTATTATTCTGATTCGAAAATTTCACATCAAATGCCTTGGCAAAGTTTTGCCCTAAGAAGTGAGATGTTCCCGCTTGAAGCGCTTTTCCATCTTGCATCAGTGCTTCTATCGTTAAGGTGTCCTCTGCTCCCGCAAAACGCTCATTGGCAGATTTAGCACCCTGTATTACAGGCATTGCCATAAACTCCTCTGCAAAAGTTGCATAAACGCGCTGCATTTGCTGAGCTTCTTCTATAGCTTCTTGTTTCGTAGCATGAGCAGTATGCCCTTCCTGCCACAAAAATTCAGCTGTACGGAGAAATAAACGTGTACGCATTTCCCATCGAACCACATTTGCCCATTGATTGATCAATAGAGGCAAATCTCTGTAAGACTTAATCCAGTCCTTATAAGTATTCCAAATAATCGTCTCCGATGTTGGTCGTACTATCAGCTCCTCTTCTAGCTTAGCAGTCGGATCAACAACTACACCCTTCCCATCGGGATCATTCATCAATCTGTGGTGTGTTACTACTGCACATTCCTTCGCAAAGCCCTCTACGTGCTCTGCTTCCTTAGACAAGAAACTTTTAGGAATGAATAGTGGAAAATATGCATTCTGGTGCCCAGTTTCCTTAAACATACGGTCCAACTCTCGCTGCATGTTTTCCCAAATAGCAAAACCATATGGTTTGATGACCATACAGCCCCTTACTGCAGAATTATCTGCAAGGCCTGCTTTTTTTACAATATCTATATACCACTTGGAATAATCTTCTTCTCTTGGTGTTATTTCCTTAGCCATATTTTGCGAAATCTTAAGATTAAGTCAATAAAATTCTACTGTTTTAGTAAAAAATGAAAATTTTAACAATTCCCTATTCATCTTTTAAAGCATATTAACAGTATGAAAGTAACAAAAGTAATAAATTAGCGAATGTAAAGATGAAATAAGCGTCAGGTAATTGCTTAAAAATATAATGTATGAAAAACAGGACTTTTTATCTCTTTTTAATGTCGATCTTCCTTCTTGCAGGCATTTCTCCTGTTTTAGCTCAGTTCGACGATCTTTATTATGATCCAGATACAGACTATAACCCATCTAGTAATGACTACTATTCAGAAAACAATACAGATGGTCAGTATAATTCGGATTATGATTCTGAGTTCTATGACTATGAACAGGATGAATACTTTTATGAGGAAGAACCTTATTTCTATTCATCTAGAATAAGAAGATTTCACAGATCGTATAATGGCTTCGATTATTATGATCCATGTTATGTAGATACTTACTATTATGGAGGCTACGACTATTATGGATATAATCCTGGCGTAACTGTCCTAATCTATGGAGATACATGGAATTACAGACGTTGGAGACGATTCAATAGAAGAAACTTTTATTATGGAGGAGGTTTTTATAATCCATACAGAAGATTTGATTACTACAGCGTGAACAACTTCTACGGAGGTTTTGGAGGCTGGGGAGGTAACAACTGGGGCTACAATAACTGGGGAGGTAATAACTGGGGTTACTACGGTAATGGCTGGGGAGGTAATAATGTTTTTGTAAACAACTACTATGGTAATTACTGCCCAGGTTTTGGAAATGGTAACAACTATTATACTGGCAACTATTACAATAACCAGTATAACAATCATAACAATCACCAGGGTAGTCACTATGGATCAAGACATAATGGCTCTACTAAACAAGGAAGAACAACCTCAAGACCAGGCTATCAATCCGGTAACACAGGTGTTGGATCTGTAGGAGCAGGAAGCATTGGAAATACCAAGGGACAGAATAATACACAGGTAGGTATAAATGGAAGTACTGGAACAGGCGGAATAAATACGACTGTTAATCCTGGGAATTCTATTAAGAATACGAACCCTCAGATTAATAATTCAGGAACAGTTCAATCCGGCAATACAAAGATTGGAACAGGAAAAACATATCCTACGTCTCCTGGAAAAGGGAATGTAACTAAAGGTACTCCAGTAAGCCCAAAAGGTAATAATGGATACGGTAACTCTAATCCTACAACACCTAAGAATAATTCTGGGTACAAAGGAAGAACGAATCCTACAAC
>JBELIG010000109.1:0-10430 GCA_042091035.1 Sphingobacteriales bacterium
ATTAACTAATATGAACTGTCATCAAGGTCCCAATAATCAATATAGGCCAACAAGCCTCCCTTTAGACTAAAAAAACTACCCTCTAAAGAATTTTGAACTTCCTGAATAAGGTCTCTACTCCTTTTACCTGATCGGCAATAGAAGATAACATTCCGAAGGTCTGGAGTCATTTGAAGATAGTCAAGAACAGTAGACCTTTGAACATGTATACCACCAATATGCGTAAGCGCCCGCTCTTCCTGCTCTCGAATATCGACCAACACATACGCTCCTGTATCAATTAAGGTTTTTACCTCTTTTGGACTACGCTCAAAATCTAAATCGTCCACGGCAGGACCATTACAAAAAAGGTCGTAATCTATCAGTCGTTCTATGGAAATCGGCGGCTCGCTATTTTTAAATTTTATTACTTTATAGTCATTATTCAATGCATCAAACAATAGTAAATTACTAGCTAATGGCTCACCCTGCTCTGTAATGATTTTGATCACCTCATTGGCTTGTAAAGATCCTATTATGGCTGGAAGAACCCCCAAAACACCTCCTTCGGAACAATCTAGTACTGATCCTGAATCAGGAGGGACAGGAAAAAGGTCTCTATAATTGGGACTCCTTCCTGTGCTAGAAAGATAATTAAAAACGGAAACCTGTCCTTCAAATTGATGAACAGAGCCATACACAACGGGAAGCCCTTCAAGCACTGCTATATCATTGATCAAATATCTGCTTGCAAAATTGTCTGTACAATCAACAAGTATGTCATAGGACTGGACCAAATCTGCTGCATTATCCTTACTTATAGCATAGGGATAAGCAAGCAATTCTATATCTGAATTTATGCGTCCTATCTTCTCAACTGCCTTCTCTGCTTTTAAGGCACCTATATCATGCTCGGAATATAATATTTGCCTATGCAAATTACTGAACGATACTATATCGTTGTCAACAACGCCTATAGACCCAACTCCTGCAGCCCCTAAATACTGCAATACTGGACAGCCAAGTCCTCCAGCCCCTATTACTAATACCCGCGAATCTTTCAACCGCTGCTGTGCCTCAACACCAAATCCTGGGATCAGGATCTGACGGCTATATCGTTCTTTTTCACGCTTGTCTAAAGCCATCTTTAGGATTCTTGATTCATTCAAAAGTAAACTAAAATATTGATTTCAACCCACGGGAATCACTAAGGGTTCTATGAATTAATAAATCCTTATCAAATTAATTTTGTTCAAATCTATCATTGTGACCGATTGATTTATTATTTTTCCAAAAAAATAAGCTCATGTCTCATATTAAAGATCAACTGGAAGAAATCGGCGAAGCTGCTGGTGACAAATTCAAAAAAATATTAAAATGGGCATCGCTCCTACTAGTCCTCGGTGGCTTATGCTTCTTTTGGGTTTGCTCCTGGACATACTCAGATGGAACACGTGCTGGCCAACTTATTAAGGTAACAAAAAAAGGCATTGTCTTTAAAACCTACGAAGGTCAACTGAACCTTGGCGGACTCTCGGGAGATAGCAGCTCAGATGGCCTGCAAGGGAACATTTGGGATTTTTCTGTGATCAAAAATGAGGTATACCAAGACCTTCAAAATTATGAAGGAAGAAAAGTAAAACTATCGTATAAAGAGCGCTATAAAACTATGCCTTGGCTTGGCAAAACAAATTATATAGTCACAGGAATAGAACCAGTGAATGAATAATAAGAAGGTTTATACCTTCTTTTTTTATTTCATTTCGTAAGTTTAGACCATGAGATTATATCAGGCATATATCCTTTCCAAAATGCCCTGGGTATTCATTCCGGGTTTGTAGATATTCAACTACGAACTATCCTTTATTCAAACGAACAAACTAATTAATAATGAGCAAAATAATTGTCCTAGGGGCAGGTATGGTCGGCAGTGCCATGGCTATAGACCTAGCTAAAACACATGAGGTAACCATCACAGATCTAAGTCAAAAAGTACTTGATACCGTAAAAGGTCGAGCAAACTCTTTGAAGACTCAAGTTCTAGACGTAACACAAACAGATACACTTAAGGAAGAAATCAGCGATTTTGATCTCGTTATATGTGCAGTTCCTGGTTTTCTAGGTTATCAGACATTAAAAGTTATCATAGAGGCTAAAAAGGATGTAGTTGATATTTCATTTTTCCCTGAAGATGCGCTTGAACTTGATAAACTTGCCAAAGAAAATGGCGTTACTGCAGTGGTAGATTGTGGTGTAGCACCTGGTATGGGAAACATCATATTAGGCTATTACAATGAAAAAATGAAGATCACAGACTTCGAGTGTTTAGTGGGTGGACTGCCAAAAACCAAGAAGTGGCCATTCTGCTACAAAGCACCTTTCTCTCCTGTTGATGTCATAGAAGAATACACAAGACCGGCTAGATACGTTGAACATAGCAAACTAGTAACAAGAGAAGCACTTACTGACTGTGAATATGTAGAATTCGAATCGGTAGGAACATTAGAATCATTCAACTCAGATGGACTTCGTTCCATTATAAAGACTATGCCTCATATTCCAAACATGAAGGAAAAAACCCTTCGTTATCCTGGGCATGTAGAATATATCAAAGTACTAAAATCATCAGGATTCTTCGCAGAGGAGCCTATTACGGTCAATGGAACGGAAGTGAAGCCGCTGGACTTTACCAGTAAGATCTTATTTGATGAGTGGAAGCTAGGACCGACAGAACCAGAACTTACCGTTATGCGAATAAGCATAAAAGGTAAAGCTATGGATGGCCAAGATTGCTCCATCACCTATCATCTGCACGATGAATATGATGCGGATACTGAAACGAGTTCTATGGCTCGCACAACTGGATATACAGCAACAGCAGTTGCTAACCTATTCCTTAAAGGTATTTTCAAGGAAAAAGGAGTCTTCCCACCCGAGCTAATCGGAAAACATGAAGAAGTTTTCCATTATGTCCTTAATTACCTGGAAGAAAGAAAGGTTTACTATAAGTTATCTTAAAAAAATGCAGCTGTTATTGAACAGCTGCATTTTCTTTATCTAATAGCTCTAAAAAAGCGTTCGCATGATCCATATGCTTGTCCTTTTTCTCTTCAGGCATTTTATCAAACATTCGGACGAGCATACCCAATCTTGGGTTTCGTGTAAAGAAGTCTCTATGCACATGCATAAAACGCCAAAATAAGCCATCCCAAGTCTCTTGCCAAGGGCCTTTACTAAAATTACTCATCTTCATCAGATAATTACTACCGCTGATATAAGGTTTGGTAGCCATTAGGCCTCCGTCTGCAAATTGACTCATTCCATATACATTTGGCACCATAACCCAATCATAAGCATCGATGTACATTTCCATGAACCATTTATACACTTCATCAGGATCGAATTCACATAAAAGCATAAAATTACCTAATACCATCAATCGCTCAATATGATGATTGTAGCCTGTACTCAACAGTTGTTTAATCGTATGATCCAGAATTGGGATACCTGTAGTTCCGTCATAGAATGAAGCTGGAATCTTCCTATCAAAGCCCCAGTAATTCATCGTCCGACTTTGAACACCTTTGTGCAAGTAGAATCCTCTAATAAATTCACGCCAACCTATAATCTGACGGATAAAACCTTCTAGAGAATTTAGTGGAACACCATGCTCGATTGCAAAATCTATTGATCTATGAACAACATATTTAGAAGTGATCAAGCCCGAATTCATCATTGGTGTCAAAACACTATGATGTAAAACAGATTCATCTTTTACAATAGCATCTTCATAAGGGCCAAACTCTTCAAAGCGCTCTTTTAAAAAGCGTTCGAACCAATCATTTGAGCCTGCATGATCTATGGGAAATAGTTTTTCACTATTAAGATCACCGTAATTATTTGCATAATTCTTCTCTACATAATCGAACGCCTCTTTATAAAAAGAGCAAAATGGAGCATATTCCATCTGTGGAGGCACCTTTTTCTTCGGATACTTTTTCCTATTATCTGCATCATAACTCCACTTTCCGCCCACAGGCTCTTTTCTGTCATCAAGCAAAATGTCCTGCTTCTTTCGTTGTTGAATGTAAAAATCGTTATGAAAATATCTGTTCTTTGACTTTCCAAAGAATTCTTGAAGCTCTCCTTCTTTGTTGAGAAATAAGGGATTCTCATAATACTCAATTTCCAATCCTTGAATCTTACTTTCTTTAGTCAATTGTTTATCCAACCAATTATCAACTGGCAAATAGGTATTGATATGAACAAAGCCTTCAGCATTTAATGCCTGAAATAGCACCTGAGTATTTGAAGCTTTATCAAAGGAAGATATATAACGTACTTGTATGCCTTTCTCTTCTAAAAACACTTTTAAAGACTGCATACTTGCCCTGTGAAATGCAAGCTTTTGCTTATGAAACTTAAACTGTTTAAAAAACAAATCATGTTCAACTAAAACACATAGGTTTCCATTCGAATACAAAGGACTGTCTTCGAATAATTGATTTGGAAATATTAGGTTAAGGCTTTGCATGTTATCTGTTTTTATTACGTCTACAACGCTCACTGCAATATTTGACATCATTCCAGACCTTCTCCCATTTCTTTCTCCAGGAAAAAGGACGACCACAAACTACACAGATTTTCTGAGGTAGATTTGTTTTCTTTTTCTTCATTATAAACAAACAACGAAGCATAGATTAAAGATTAATCAAGAGAATTAATTTAGTGCATTTCATACTTTTAATGCTTCAATAGCATATATTACTAAGAAGAGGTATTTAAAATTTAAATTTTGAAATAATCAAAAAAATAAAAACATCGAAATATTTTTTTTTAATTTTCACAATATTGTTTTGTGCTTATACCTTTTGTGATTCAAATATACTTCAAGAAGTCCGATGGGATAAAATGGAGTTGAGTGATGTGACCGACCACGAAGAACAAAAAGAGGAAGAAGATGTAAATAGACGACTTTTAAATTCTCTCGCTAAAAAATGGTCCCTCAATAAATACTTATTAAAGAAGTACATTTCTTATAGGCTAGAATTCCCTACCAGCCATATTCCTGATATCAAAACACCACCTCCGCAACTGGTCTGATTCATTTTTCGAATTTTATCTATTCAATAATATTTCAATCCATCCTGGATTGTTACCCAATAGTATTTTACGATGAAAAATAAATTAGGTTTTGACTTCTCACATTTTAGGGGAGATTTCTTTGGAGGTATAACCGCTGGTATAGTAGCACTCCCCCTTGCACTAGCATTTGGCCTTCAATCTGGCCTAGGGGCGGATGCTGGACTTTACGGTGCAATATTTATCAGTTTTTTTGCTGCACTATTTGGCGGCACCAACACACAGATTTCAGGACCAACAGCGCCTATGACTGCCGTCTCCATGGTTATTATTGCTGGAATGATAGCAGCATTTGAGGGAGACTTAAAACTTGCATTACCAGCAATCTTGGCCGTATTTATTTTAGCTGGAATCTTCCAAATTGCCTTAGGATTACTTAAGGTAGGTAGTTACATTAGGTATATTCCATATCCTGTAGTATCTGGTTTCATGTCTGGTATTGGTATTATAATTTTAATCACGCAATTTCTCCCAATGCTGGGTTACTATCCCAAGGAAGACAATGCTTTAATTGATGCCTATAAGGTAGAGGCAAAAGAGATTCTATTGAACAGGGTTCTATTAGAAAGAGGTGATGAAGCTACACTAAACATTTCAGATTATGAAAATGTAATTCGTTTGGCTCCAGCAATTTCAGCAGCTGACATTGAAAAAGAAGCTGAGATCATTGCAGCAAGCAATTCTTCAGGTGTCATTGGTTCATTAAAGACACTTGGACGAGCATTAAAAACTATTAACTTCACCGATTTGATTATCGGCCTATTGACCATATTTATTATCTATGGATTTAAACGGATAACTAAAGCTATTCCAAGTACCCTAGTCGCCTTATTATTTACTTCACTTGGATCTTATTTTTTACTTGGTCCTGATGGATACAGAACAATTGGAACAATCCCCTCTGGCTTCCCTCCATTACGATTGGAAATATTTTCTGAATTTAGTCTTAGCTCAATAAGTCCATACATTTTTACAGCACTATCTCTTGCCTTACTTGGTGCCATTGATTCCCTATTAACCTCTGTAGTTGCGGACAACATGACCAAGACTAAGCACAACCCAAATAAAGAACTAATTGGGCAAGGAATCGGTAATTCTATAGCTGCAATTTTTGGTGGCATCCCTGGAGCTGGTGCAACAATTCGTACTGTGGTAAACATCAACTCGGGTGGAAAAACAAAACTTTCTGGAATGGTGGCTGGTGTATTACTCTTAATGGTATTACTTGTTCTTGGACCAACTGCATCTATGATTCCTGCAGCTGTGCTAGCTGGCATATTAGTTACAGTTGGTATTGGCGTCTTGGACTACAGAGGAATTAGAAGTATTCCATACATTCCAAAGTCTGAGGTATTAGTAATGGTTTTAGTTCTTATTCTAACAGTTTTTGTTGGACTAATTGAAGCAGTAGCGATTGGCCTAGTACTTGCATCTATTCTCTTTATGAAAAGTATTTCTGATATCGTTGAAAATAGAACTAGAGCTGCTCCGCTTAAAGAGTTTTCGAGAGAAGTACTTTGGAAAGATGAAGAAAAATACTTTAATAAAATCAAGGATAAGGTTTACATTAAACACCTTGACGGTCCCTTGTTCTTTGGTTTTGCATCCAGATTCCAAGATATGTTTAATGCATTACCACAAATAAAAATTGTGGTCATTAGGATGGATAAGGTGCCCTATGTAGATCAATCCGGCCTTATAGCTTTGGAAGATGCTATATTAGATCTTAGGGAAAAAGATATAAAAGTTGCTTTTACCGATCTACATGGTCAACCCCTAGATATGTTTAAACAATATAACATCCTTCCGAAGATTGTCCCAGAGGAACAATCATTTGAAACCTTTGAAGATTGTATGGAATGGATCAAGGATGAATTAAGAACTAAATAGTAAAAAACCGATCAGTATACTGATCGGTTTTTTTATGCTTCATATATAACCAAAAAAAAAGTCCTAAAAGGACTTTGATTTCATTTTAAATAAAAAGAAAAGCGATTGGAATTTCTTCCAATCGCTTTTGTATCTTTTATTTATCGCTGTTAATAGCAATAGAATATACAACTAAACCAAATCCAATCTTATTGACTGCATCTGCAATATTGTAGAATAAATCTACTGTGTCAGCGTCTAAGAATCCTACGCCGTTCAACCATCCACCTGGCATACACATGTAACCAATTGGGTAAATTGCCCAACCTACAAGTACAAACCATGCTAATGTACGAACACCTTTCTGAACTACAGGGTCACCACTACTTTCGGCTAATTTAGCAACTTCACCCATCCAGGCGGAGTACAAAACATACACATAACCTATAGTAGATAAAACTCCCCATGTAACTGAATGCGAAGTACTACCTCCTTCTGGATTGAATGCTTCACCGATATATCCGGCAATCAACATCCATGCTGAAGCAAGTATAAGTTTCCACATTAGACCTTTAGTAGCACCTGCCGCTTTCGTTAGTAGGTAAAATTCTACACACATTAATGGAACAGTAAGAGTCCAATCAATGTAACGAAGAGCAGTTGTGTTACCTGATGCTCCAAAAGCATCTCTCATGTAGAAATAGTGAACAGCCGCGATACCAGTGATTAAAGCTGATACCAATAATGACAATCTCCATTTTTCACTTACACTGTTTCTCTCAACAAAGAAGAATACAGATGCAGCAGCCATTGCCATGCAACCAATAAAGAATGTAAATGCTACTGGATCAGTTCCAGGGTCCTTTACAGCGCTTAATAAAAATTCCATCGTAGTTAGTTTATTTAAAAAATTAATTTTGTCTTTAAACCATTAAGACAAACAAAAGTTTAAAAAAAACTTAAATTTTGTTTACAAAAATGTTAAAAAAGGCTAAACAGCTACTTTTTCCGTGTATGCTTGTCCAAAATCCGAGCTTTAAACGACAAAACGCTGCTTTTTTTACGAAAGTTCCATAACGTTTGTCTAGCCACTTTTGCAGAAGCCTCAACAGAAACAACTGGAGGGCAATAATCCCTAGATAAATCAAAGTTGTACATCTGCCCCTCCAGTGCAGTTAATGCCCATGGTTCATGAATATATTGTTCGGGTAAATTTAAAAGTTCAGGCACCCATCGCTTGATAAAGATTCCCTTTGGATCATGCTCTTTAGATTGCTTGATAGGATTGTAAATTCGAATGGTATGTATCCCTGTAGTACCTGCTTGCATTTGAAATTGGGGGAAGTGAATACCGGGCTCATAATCAAGAAACAGCTTTGCCAAATGATAGACTCCAGAACGCCAATCTTGACCCAAATGGTGACACAAAAACGATACAAGCATAGCACGCATTCTAAAATTAATCCAACCCGTCTCCATAAGACAACGCATATTAGCATCAACCATAGGAATACCTGTCTTACCCGCTTTCCAAGCTTCTAAGAAAGCATGATTAACAGTCCTGGGTAGATCTTCATAAGCTGGATTGAGACACTGTATTTCATAATCACATTCCATCTCAAACTTTTGAATAAAATGACAATGCCACTTTAAGCGCGTAAGGAAGGTATCCAAGGCCCGTTTATTAAATTTATAGTTTTTATGTCCCTTCACAAATTGATAAACCTGTCGAATAGAAACATTGCCATAGGTTAGATAGGGCGATACTCTACCACAAGACTTTCTACTTTCTGTCGGCTTTGAAATCAAATAATTATAGCGGAATCCTCGGCCCTCTACGAAGCTTTTTAGATAAGACCAGGCTTTAACTTCGCCAGCAGGTTGAAATGCCTTAGGATAAGCCTTAAGCGCTTCCTCAAATACTGTAGGATAATTATATGAATGTTCTACATTTTTTAGATTATTAGGTCGGATATGATAAGTAGGTATTGCACTAGCCATAACAGTATACCAATGCTTATCCCAACCCTTTCTATTTTTGATTCCTCTGAGCACCCCGTCTCGAGCATGTTCCTTCCAACTGACGCCTATTTCTTTAAAAAAGAGACCAATGGCTTTATCCTTTGCCCATGTTCGCCGACAACCACTCTCCTGGTAGGAAAACACAGTTTTAATTGTAAACTGCTGACTTATGTTTAAAAAAACATCTTTGCGATCACCATAGAACCTGTATAATTTATTATCTCGCTCAGATAACTGCTTTTCCAAGTCATTTAAAGCATGATAGGTAAATTGTAAATGTCGCAAAGAGACATCTGGCATATCAATTTGGTCTGCCTCCATGATATGAATTACCAGATAAGGAACATCCTGTTGTTCTGCCGCAGCAAAAGAAGCATGATCCCTTAGCCTAATATCCTTTTTCAGCCAGATTATATTGATTGATTGCATAGAACCTATACAAGCAGATCAATCATTTGGTTTTGTATAGGCGTCAATTAAAAGTCAATAGATCCAGTCAAATTGATTTCAGGCCAATCGTTGACCCAAATCAATTGCCAAATTGCAAGGCTTGGAGCCCCATCGTAGGCTGCATCATAAAAGTGGTGAGAGAAATAAAATGAACCATCACTATGCTTATAAATACCACTATGCCCAGGTCCAACTATCCGACTATTACCTACATTAGCACCTCCAGCATCCATAAATAAGGAGCCGTAGCCATCCGCCATATCATTTCCATCTCGATCCAAAAACGGACCTTCGGGACCTGTAGAACGACCTACTCTAATGTTATAAGTACTGTTTATACCTGAACAACAAATATCCCAGTTTACAAAAAGATAGTAGTAGGCATTTTCCGGATGATTGTAGATGTAGGCAGCTTCAATATTGTTTTCATCAAGATCACCGCCATAATTTGCAAGATGTACAAACCTGCTATCAGATAAGTCAAAGGCTTTATCCGATGGATTATCAGCTAACTGACCGGTCGACTTATCAAGCTTGATCGTGTAGATACCTGCTCCATGAGACCCATAAACCATCCGTAACTGCCCCATCTTATCTAGATAGACCGCAGGATCAATCGCAAAAGCATCTTCCAGCTTACTAGAACTAAGCACGTAATTGTCCCCTAAAACAAACTCAGGGTCGCCATTAGAAGGGTTTGTAATATCAACAAATCCAATTTTTGAACTATGCGTATCCTCATCTTCTACAGCCGAGTGATACATTCGATACGTCCCATTGCCAAGATCTGTAAATGAAGGCGCCCAATAATTGTCAGCTCCGTTATACCAGGCAGGAGGATTCGGGTCAAACATATCACTTTCTCCAAAAACCCAGGGACCTTTTTGTCCCAAATCATAGGTCCACCACTCTACAGCACTGGCAAAAAAATACAAGCGATTGTCCACGCGCACAAGCTGTGACGGATC
>JBELIG010000110.1:0-10400 GCA_042091035.1 Sphingobacteriales bacterium
GGAGTCTTTATTTGACTCTACAGGTTCTGAAGATCCGTATGCTTTGTGGCTGAGTCTTGATGCATCAATACCTTGATCGACTAAGTAATTGATAACAGACCTTGCTCGTTTTCGTGAAAGATAAATATTATAATTATCACTACCAATACTATCGGTATGTCCATGAATTTGAATGTTCATAGACGGATTCTTTTTCAATATAGTGATCAGCTTACTTAGTTCAATGAAGGAACGTGGATGCAGATCCCATTTGTCAAAATCGAAATAGATATTTTTTAGTTTGATTATTTTACCTTCGGTTAGGATTTGCTTTCGTAGATCCTCTTTTTCTTCAGGTACTTCAAGTATAGGCGGAATTTTTTTGATGAGGAAATCATCGAAATAATAGTATGCGTAGTTTAACTCAGCATCTGTATACTCAAACTCTGTATCAATATCTTTATAGAAATTACCTACGACTAGAAAGTTATAGGCGGAGTCTGCTTGAAATCCTCCTTTGATTTTAACCCATTCTTCTGCCTCATTATCAACTACACTTACGGAGTTGAATAAGGGACTGATCTCTATTTCTTTTTCTATTTCTAAGTCAATGAGGTTAACCGAAAAAGCAAGACCGAAATTATTACAGGCAAGACTATTTTTAAGTTTGGATACGTAGAATTCTACATAATAGTTTTGTCCAACTACTAGTTCTTCATTCAGCCTAACCTGAACATATTCTCTGCAATGTGGTTTTCCTTTTTCGCAACCAAACATGGTAAGGCCTATCATTGATTCACCTTTGTTTGCCTTTTGGAGGTGGAATCCATTTGTTTTCCAATGTGCAGGAACCCGGATTTTTTGTCCGTATGCGTCAGGGGATGCGTTGGTTGGTGAATCCCAAAAACGCATGAGGGAGGTAAAGTCACTGCCTCTGTAGAACCAACCAATAGGAGGACTAGAGAATTGTTCAAAGCTTGGGTTTGGAACCAAATTTTGAATTTTTCCTTTTTGCTGTCCAAATAAACCTAAAGACAGGCTTAGCAATAAATATGTTAGTATAATCCTCATTTGCATCTAGTGAACTTAAATATATATGGTTTAATTTAAGTCATTATACCATTAGTTAATGCAAGTTGGGAATCAAAAAAGAAGATAAGAGGCTCGAGAGGTTACATAGGAGACAAAAAAAAGGAAGTCCGAAGACTCCCTTTTTTAGTATTTATTTTACAGATCAAATTTGATGCCCTGTGCAAGGGGAAGACCTGTACTGTAATTTATTGTATTTGTCTGACGACGCATGTATGCTTTCCAAGAATCAGATCCGGACTCACGGCCACCTCCTGTTTCTTTTTCACCACCAAATGCACCACCAATCTCAGCACCAGAAGTACCAATGTTTACATTTGCAATACCACAATCAGATCCTTGACAAGAAAGGAAAAGCTCTGCTTCTCGCATGTCTTTTGTCATAATCGCTGAAGATAATCCCTGAGGAACATCATTCTGTAATGCGATTGCTTCATCAAGATCTTTATATTTTATTAAGTAAAGTATCGGAGCAAATGTTTCATGCTGAACGATCTCGAAGTGATTCTCAACCTCTGCGATACAAGGCTTAACATAGCATCCAGACTCATATCCTTCACCTTCAAGTACGCCTCCTTCAACTAAGATAGAGCCACCTTCTGCCTTTACTTTTTCTATAGAACTAAGGTATGCGTTCACAGAATCTTTATCGATAAGTGGTCCAACGTGATTGGACTCATCCAATGGATTACCGATCTTAAGCTGAGGATATGCACCTGCTACACGTTCTTTAACTGCATCATAAACACTTTCGTGAATGATCAAACGACGTGTTGATGTACAACGCTGACCACATGTACCAACAGCACCAAATACGGCACCAGGAACAACAAGGTTCAAATCAGCATTTTCAGTAATAATGATTGCGTTGTTTCCTCCTAACTCAAGTAAGCTTCTTCCAAGACGAGCTGCAACTTCCTGAGCAACAATTTTACCCATTCTTGTTGATCCTGTTGCTGATACAAGAGGAACACGCTTATCTTTAGTCATGAATTCACCTACTTTGTAGTCTCCATTTACTACACAAGAAATACCTTCTGGTAGGTTGTTCTCACGAAGTATATTTTGGAAGATATTCTGACATGCGATAGTACACATCGGAGTCTTCTCAGAACCTTTCCAAATGTTTACATTTCCACAGATCAAAGCGATCATAGAGTTCCATGACCAAACGGCTACTGGAAAATTGAATGCAGATATGATACCAACGATACCCATTGGGTGCCATTGCTCATACATACGGTGCATTGGACGCTCCGAGTGCATTGTCAATCCGTAAAGTTGGCGAGAAAGACCTACTGCAAAATCACAGATATCAATCATTTCTTGTACTTCACCGAAACCTTCTTGAAGGCTTTTTCCCATCTCATAAGAAACAAGACTACCTAGGGCAGTTTTGTGTTTTCTTAATGCTTCTCCGTACAGACGTACGATTTCTCCACGCTTAGGTGCAGGAACAGTTCTCCATGTTTTGTATGCTGACTGAGCAGTTGCAACAACATGTTCATATTCTTCTTTGGTTGTTTCACTAACAGAGCCAATGTATTTTCCATCAACGGGTGAGTAAGAATCAATATAGCTGCCTGAATTTGAAGATTTAAGACCAGTCCATGTACCGGCATTCTTTTCTTCTAGGCCCAATTCTTTTAGAAAGTCTAAATTCATTGTTTTGCTGTTTTAGCTTTATTTAATTAGCTGCAAAAATAGTTAATATTCACAGACTTGCTTATAGTAAGTGTGATTAATTTTCTGAATACCAATTCTTTTCAAGAAAGGAAACGACTAGCTTGTATGCATCTTGGGCGGCTTCTTCGTTATATCTTCCTCCTGAAGGGTTTGCAAAAGCATGGTCTGCATCGAACCAATGTTCATCAAAAGATTTATTCGTTGCTGAAGTTAATACCTTGAATTTATCGATCATTTCGTGGTTGATCCATTTGTCGTTCTCAGCGAAGATGCCAAGGATTGGAGCTTTTAGAGGTGCCAACTCAATAGCTTGTTCAACAGGGCTTCCATAATAAATAACACAGGCACTTGCTTTTTCTCCAGCTTCGATGGCTGTTTTTAGTGACCAGCCACCGCCAAAGCACCAGCCAAGTGTTGCAATATTTGCCTCCTCTCCAGTATAATCAATTACAGCGCGTACAATTTCTGTTGCTCTTTCCGTTTTTACTGCTTGCATAAATTCAGATGCTTCTGCTCGATTTGTAGCCACATTGCCATCGTACATATCTAAGGCAAGCACGTTTATGTGTTCGAATTGATTAAAGAATTTTTCGGATTCGCGCAATGCGTAGTCGTTGAGTCCCCACCATTCGTGTATGATCAGTATGTAATCTTTGCTTTCCTGTTCAGCTTCCAAGAAAAATGCATTTACATCTTTTCCGCTTGGACTTGGAATCTTGATATAATTCCCTTTTCCCTGATAGCTTAAGTTTCCGGGAAGTTCATGTGCATTTTGAAAAGATTGGGATGATGCAAACTTGCTCATTCCCTGTGATTGCTTATTTTCATCCACAGAATTGCAGGCTGATATTAGTAGTAATATCAGTATAGAATAAATAGTAGATCGCATATTATTAAGAGCTTGGTTAAAAATCAGACACTTGGGATAGTTTCGCTTTTCTTAACCCCATCATCCTCTGATTTGTTTTGACGATCAAGCTTTTTTTGCTCTTGACGAACTTGTCTTTCTTGATCAGCTTTGTCATATGCGATGATAATCTCCTTGACTAGGCGGTGTCTGACAACGTCTTCTGCACTTAGCTTAATCAGAGAAATACCTTTCACTCCGTCTAGGACATCGATTGCCATTTTTAGGCCTGATGTTACGGATCGAGGTAAATCGATCTGTGAAAGGTCACCGGTTATGATACACTTTGCACTTGGCCCAAGTCGAGTCAAGAACATTTTTATTTGCATACCGGTACAGTTCTGCGCTTCATCAAGAATAATAAAAGCATCATTGAGTGTGCGTCCGCGCATAAATGCAAGGGGAGCTATTTCAATAGTTCTATTACCGATGAAGTGTTCGATCTTATCAGCGGGCAACATATCGTAAAGGGCGTCGTAGAGTGGTCTAAGGAAAGGATCGACTTTATCTTTTAAGTCACCAGGCAGGAATCCAAGGTTTTCACCTGCCTCCACTGCTGGTCGGGTAAGTATAATTTTTTTGATCACTCTATTTTTGAGTGCTCTGACGGCTAGCGCAACTGCTGTATACGTTTTACCTGTTCCTGCTGGTCCTACAGCAAAAACGATGTCATTGCTCTCAGAAGCCATGACTAGTTTTTTCTGGTTGACTGTCTTGGCCTTTATAGGAGTCCCTTTTTTGCCATGGACAATAGTCATATTGTTTTTATCTGCAGCACTTAATTTATGCTCAAAAGGATTGTTGTCATTTAGCAAGTCCTCGACAATTTGGCCAGTTAATTCATGCTTTTCTTTAAGCATCCGAACCATTATCTCAAATTTTGCCTTTAGTTTTTGAGTCTCCTTCTTTTCTCCTACT
Source organism: Sphingobacteriales bacterium (assembly GCA_042091035.1). Classification (GTDB taxonomy): domain Bacteria; phylum Bacteroidota; class Bacteroidia; order Chitinophagales; family Saprospiraceae; genus AM-2324. The sequence continues at coordinate 4,580 of JBELIG010000110.1, forward strand.
AGTTTTAGGTTATTTCCCCTAGCTGTAATTGAGATATTTGGAGATGCTGTACGGATTATATTCAGATAGGCATTATTTTCCCCATAAAGTTCTAGGAAGTCAATGTCTGATATAGTTAAGTTAATTTCGCTCAATACCTTAAAATCTAGATTAATAATTTAAATAAATAAGAAATATGATTCTAAAAACTTATATTTCTTTAGTTCGCTTGAAAACTATAGTTGTGTTTATATAACAACGATAATTTAAAAACAGTTGCTCATAAACACAAAGATAATGGACAATACTTTAAGAGAACATTAATAATACCAAAGAGAGGCATAAATAATGAGAATTCTAACTTTGACGAGTGATGCTGGATTGAATAGCCACTATATAGGTGCTATTAAGGGAGCTGTCCTTTCTGCTTCTGAAATGCAATTGCTTCCTGTTGATATTAATCATCAGATTCCAGCTTTTGATATAGTTCGGGCTGCTTACACGGTAAAAAACTTCTTTACCCACTACCCCAAGAATAGCATTCATGTTGTTTCAGTCAATGATTTTTATGGGCATAAACCTTCTATGCTATTAGTAAAAGATAAGGGCCACTATTTTATTCTTCCCGACAACGGTATAATCACACTGATCTTTGAGATCTTGCCTACGCAGATTCGCCGTTATGAATTGAATATGAAAGATAGATCGCCTCTTATAAGTTGTATAAAAGGGATCGTGGAGGATCTTTTTTCTGATAAAACTTGGAGTAAACACGGAAAGTCTGCGCGATCTGTTAATCAAGGCTTAAGTTTCCAGCCAGTTATAGATTCCGATCGGATTCGTGGAACAGTCATTTTTATAGACAATTATGGCAATGTGGTAGTGAATGTTCACAAACTACTATTTGAATCTGTCTTTGAAGGGAAAGAAGTAGTTATTTACTTTAAGCAAAATGATCCAATCAAAGGTTTAAGTTTGAGCTATAATGATGTCGGACTTGGAGAACCTCTTTGTCATTTCAATTCTTCAAATTTATTGGAATTATCCGTGAATATGGGAAGTGCTAGTACACTTTTAGGGCTCAACATTGATGACCTGATACAGATAGAACTAGCAGTAGTAAAAGAAAAAGTATGATACAGCGCATTGTGCGAATGGAATTCAGAGTTGAGGAAATAGAATCCTTTAAAGCTCTTTTTGTAGAGATAAAGGATAAAATAAGAGCCTTTGAAGGCTGTAATTCATTGAAACTCTTGCAAGATGTTGATAAGCCCTTTATCTTCTTTACCTATAGCGTGTGGGATTCTGAACAGGACCTGAATAATTACAGGAACTCTGAATTGTTTGGGAAAGTTTGGAAAGCCACTAAATCTAAGTTTGCAGGTCGCGCGGAAGCTTGGTCAACAAACTTATTGCATGAATTGTAACTAATTCTATGGAATTAATAGAACTTATAGATTCGACTATTCTTTCAGGATATGAAGCCTGGGAAAAATTAGAGGAATTGATCCAAGGTGGACCTTGGACCACCTGTGCTGTTCTTGTTGACGAGAATACAAATAAGTTTTGTTTGCCCGCATTCAAAAAATTACTGCCATCGATTGATTTTGAGGTCATTGAAATACCTTCTGGAGAAAAGCATAAGACTTTAAATACCTGCAACTCTATTTGGAAGGATATGATGCATTATAATTTGGATCGTAAATCACTCTGTTTCAACCTCGGAGGAGGCGTGATAGGAGATATGGGTGGCTTTTGTGCTTCGACTTATATGCGTGGCATTGATTTTGTCCAGATCCCTACTACTTTATTGTCAATGGTTGATGCCTCTGTAGGCTCCAAACTTGGAGTGGATTTTGAGGGCTATAAAAATATGATCGGGATGTTCAATGATCCAGATCTTGTAATGATACACGGTAGTTTTTTAAATACACTGCCAGCAGGTGAATTACGATCTGGTTATGCAGAGATGCTTAAACATCTTTTGATTGCGGATGTCGATAGTTGGGAGAAGTATAGTGCTGCTTATGATTGGAGAGATAATATAGACTTAGAGAATATTCTGCATTCAGTGCGTATCAAGAAAAGTTTTGTGGAGGAAGATCCTTATGAACAAGGTATTCGGAAGGCATTGAATTTTGGCCATACTTTTGGTCATGCGATTGAGAGCTTAGGCATGGAGTCCGATGATTTTGTGCATCTAAAACACGGTGATGCAGTAGCCTTAGGTATGGTGTTTGCAAATATAATCGCACACGAAAAGGGCATGCTAAGTATGGAGGAGATGGAGGAAATTAATGACTACCTGTTTTCTGTATATAAGCCAATTGAGGTTCCAAAGCTATTCTGGGAAGATATATTTGCTTATATCGTTAAGGACAAGAAAAATCAAAGAGGGTCTATATTGATGACTTTACTTGAAGAAATAGGTGTCGTTCGAGTAAATATCGAGGTGAGCCCTGAAGAAATATTTTTTGCATTATCTGCTTACAACGCATTGGTAACTTCCAATAAAAAAAGCAAAAGCGATTCCTGATGGAATCGCTTTTTTTTATTCTGCTTCTTTCGTTTCTTCAACTTCTTCTTCTTGTGATAGTAAGTTTCTTTCGTTTAGGAAAATAAACCACTTGATCACTTTTTTGATATCTCCAGAACTTACCTGGTCTCTATCAAAGTCAGGCAGTACATCTGCAAAATATTCTCTGAGTTCTTCAGGCTTTGAATTTGGATTTACTGGAGGATTATCTTCTAGTTGATCCATCATATTTGAGAAAACCTTTGATAATTCTGTTGAATCATCATCTGTATAAATTGCGATTGACTCAAGAGGCGTAAATTGATGCCTTCTTGATGGCGCAAACTTTTTCTTACCGGTATCTAAGTCCTCAATGATCAAACCATTATTCCTGTTACCTGCAATTTTAAAAACTCCAGATATTCCACTTACTGCAATGAGATCTTTTAAATTCATATCTACTTTTTATAATAATGGGAGCTGCTTAATAGCTCATTAATTTCTTTAATTGTTCTTTTAGGCGTTCTATTGGAAGAAACTGCTCTTCCAATGCTTTCGCAAATGGGAAAGGTGTATCTAAACTCGCAACACGCATTACCGGAGCATCTAGATGCTCAAAAAGGTGTTCAGAAATGTGAGCAGATAATTCCCCACCGATTCCTCCTAATAAGGTATCCTCATGCAAAATTAGAACTTTATTTGTCTTTTTCACAGATTGTTCAATGGCATCATAGTCCAATGGAAGCAGTGTTCTTAAGTCAATAATATCTGCTTGTATATTCATTTCAGCACATATTTTTTCTGCCCAATGTACACCCATACCATATGTGATTATACTTAGATCTTCTCCTTCTGTAACCCAACGAGCTTTTCCAAACTCAATAGTGTAAGGTTCATCAGGAACCTCCGAGCTTATAGATCTGTATAGAGCCTTATGTTCAAAGAACATAACAGGATTTGGATCTTCAAAAGAGGTCATCAATAGACCCTTCGCATCTTCTGGTGTTGATGGATAAGCGATCTTAAGTCCTGGTGTATGGAAGAACCATGCTTCATTACTTTGTGAATGGAAAGGACCTGCTCCTACACCACCACCGGTAGGCATACGTATTACAACATCTGCTTTTTGTCCCCAGCGATAGTGGAGTTTAGCAAGATTATTTGTGATTTGGTTGAATCCGCAGGTTACGAAATCAGCAAATTGCATTTCTACCATTGCTTTACCACCCTTTAAACTTAGACCAAGGGCAGCACCAATTACGGCACTCTCACACAAAGGAGTATTCCTTACTCGCTCTTTTCCAAACTCTTTATAAAATCCATCTGTGATCTTGAATACACCACCATAATCAGAAATATCCTGACCCATTAATACAAGGTTTGGATGTCTTTGCATGGATTGACGAAGACCATCTGAGATTGCATCTACAAGTCGTTTCTCAGTCTTCTTTGCTGGATCTGCTTTTATTGGCAAGTAGTTGAAAGGCGCATATACATCTTCAAGTTCTTCTTGGAGGTCAGCTTCTACTGGCGGCATGTTGAAAGCTAGTTCAACATTTTCGTTTATTGAACGCTTGACTTCAGCTCTGAAATTTTCGATGTATGCTTTGTCAATAATCTTTTCTTCCAAGAGGAATTCTTCGAAATTAGAGATCGGGTCCTTAAGAGCCCACATATCCATAAGTTCTTTAGGAACATATTTTGTACCTGAAGCTTCCTCATGACCTCTCATTCTGAATGTTTTACATTCTAGAAAAATAGGCTCAGGATTCTTGCGCATAGATGTGGCAAGTTTCTTTATTGTGGAGTATACCTCAAGGATATTATTTCCATCAATACTGTAGCCTTTCATGCCATACCCTTTCGCTCTATCGACAAGGTCCTTACAATTATATTGTTCGTTTACAGGTGTGGATAAGCCATACCCGTTGTTTTCAATTACAAATATTACTGGTAGCTGCCAAACAGATGCAACATTCAAGGCTTCGTGAAACTCACCTTGTGAGGTGGCACCATCTCCTGTAAAAGCAAGAGATACTTTTGCCTCACCATTTAATTTATGTGATAAACCAACTCCAGAAGCTAGAGATAATTGAGGTCCAAGGTGTGATATCATACCAACTATACCGTGCTCCATAGCACCAAAGTGGAAGGAGCGATCACGCCCTTTTGTATATCCTGCATCTTTTCCCTGCCATTGAGCAAAAAGATTTTCTAAAGGCATGTTCCTGCTGGTGAATACCCCCAGGTTTCTATGCATAGTAAAGATAAGCTCATCAGCATCAAGTGCCATAGTAGCACCTACAGAAATTGCCTCCTGTCCGATACCCGAGAACCATTTTGATATTCTTCCCTGTCTCAACAGGATAAGCATCTTCTCTTCAATTAACCTAGGCCTTAATAGACCTTCATAAAGGTCAATCAGTTGTTTTTTACTGATCTTACCTTTCTTATAATTAATTTGATCTTGTTTTACGTTCGCCATGGGCTATACTGTGTAGTACACATTTTAATATGAATCGCAAAGGTAATAGAAATTTACTGCGAAAAGCACTCTATTGTAAAGTATTAAGCTCTTTTTTTAGTATAGTAAATAAGGATTTTAATTTTTTTGCGTTTGCAATACTACAAGCTTACTACACAATAAAAGCATGTGGAAAGATTGTAGTCATATTTTTACCACATTCGTATAATTATAGCGACTTTTATATACAATATAACCTTGATCACTAAGCAGAGCTAAAATTAGTTCATCATGAGTATGGAGCATAATACACCAGATACAGACCTACCAAACGAGGGAGATGAGCACAAGGAAGTGCAGTCTAACGATGAATTGCGAGAGCAACGAATGCCGAAATATAGACGTATAATCAAACGTACATGGTTGCTAATTGCAGCAGGTATAGTTGGTTTTTTTGCATTCTTTGTCTTCTTGTCTTTTGGTGACCTTCCTGACACCAAAGAACTCGAAAATCCTAAAAGTGTTTTGGCGACCGAAGTTATTGGAATTGATGGCTCTGTACTTGGGCGTTTCTTTATCGAAAACAGGGTAAAGATAAGCTATGATTCCTTGTCTGAAAATGTAAAACAGGCACTTGTAGCTACTGAAGATGCTCGATTCTTTGAGCATTCTGGGATTGATTTTAGAGCCTTGGCTCGGGTTTTTGTTAAAACCATACTCGGTGGAGATAAAAGTGGGGGAGGTGGCTCCACGATCACTCAACAACTCTCGAAACTCTTATTTACAGATAATGCATCCAGACATATAGTGGAGCGTGCCATGCAAAAATTCAGAGAGTGGATCATATCTGTTCAGTTGGAGCG
>JBELIG010000111.1:0-7741 GCA_042091035.1 Sphingobacteriales bacterium
ATTTCTAAAAAAGTAAGCGTTAGCAGACTAACCCACATTTCGGGGCTGCTAAAATCTGGCATTTGACTTAAACTCATGTATTATTTAATTACTTAATTGTAAAATTTTTCTAAATATACATTTTCATTAGAGTATGCATCCCTAGAATTCAGCTTTAATTAACTTTTTTATTTAACTTAAGCTGCCTAACACAAAACATATGAAAATCTTTTTCTCTACACTATTTTTAACTATTTCTTTATCTCTTTCTGCACAGAATTTTTCTGTCTTCCATGAACCTCCAGCGAGTCAATCGATAAGAAGCATGGCAGAGTGGGAAGAAACAGGAACGCTTGTTGTCACATGGACATCTTTCAAAACAATTCTTGCACAGATAATTGCTGAAGCTAGCACAGAATGTGAGGTACTTGTCGTATGTAACAGCGAAACAAATACTATTTCACAACTCCAAAACACCTATGGAGTCAACCTAAACAGCAATATAAAATTCTTAGAAGCACCTTACAATAGCCTTTGGGTAAGAGATTATGGTCCAAATACCGTCTATCTTGACAACGATGAATTGGCAATTGTCGATTGGGTTTATAATAGACCCTCAAGAGTCAATGACAATACAATGCCAGAAAAAATTGCAGAAGAATTAGATGTTCCCATTTACATCACAGATGAATCACCCTATCAAATGGTGCATACTGGAGGTAATTACCATACAAATGGAGATGGACTTGCATTTTCTTCTGCATTGGTTATTGAAGAAAATGAACCCTTCAACCCTTATGGTACAGAACCTTTGACTGAGGATGAAATTGATGAAATCATGAGTAGCTTCATGGGTATCGATACTTATATAAAGATGGATGCCTTGCCCTATGATGTAATTAATCACATTGATATGCACTTTAGACCATTGGATGAAGAAACAATTATGGTTGGAGAATATCCTTCGGGCACATCAGATGGCCCTGTAATAGAGGCAAATCTGCTGTATGTCTTAGATAATTCCACAACACAATTTGGAACACCATGGAATATAGTAAGAATTCCTATGCCACCAGAAAATGGTCAATATCCTTGGGGTGGAGGTGATTACCGAACATATACTAATTCAGTAATCGTCAACAAGAAAATCCTTATGCCTACCTATGAATACCAATACGACACAACAGCAATTCGTATTTATGAAGAGAATATGCCTGGCTATGAGGTTGTTGGTATAAACTGTAACCAGATCATTCCTTCTCTTGGAGCTTTGCACTGTATTACAAAAGAGGTTGGTTCACCAAATCCTTTGCGAATTGTGCACCAAAAAGTTACAGACAAGGGGCCTGGTACGCTTAGTGTTCCTGTTTCTGCGCGTGTGACACATAAATCGGGTATTGAAACTGTAACGCTACATTATAGATTAGATGAAAATAGCCCTCTAGAAAGTATTACAATGGAACATCAGGGAGATAGTATTTATTTAGCTAATATTATAGAAGACTTTACACCGCTATTAACTAAGGTTGATTATTATATTGAAGCAGAGGCTGTATCTGGAAAGACTAGATCAAGACCAGTGCCTGCTCCAGAAGGATTTTATAGTTTTATTGTAGAAAACTCCTCCTCCACTTCAGCGATTGCAGCCAGTTACGATATGCAGCCTGTGTTTCCAAATCCATCAAAGGGCATTACCTGTATTCCTGTCCAGACAAGATATGGAACAAGCGGAACGCTTGAACTTTATGACCTCAATGGAAAACAATTAAAAACAATACACCAGGGGGATTTCCCTGCTGGAGAATCTCGATATTATATTGACGCTTCAGAATTTGCAGCGGGCAGTTATATGATTAAATTCCGGACGGAATTAAAATCAGATCAGCAAACACTTATTATTAAATAAAAATATCGGCTGCTTCGGCAGCCGTTCCTTTTATGAAGAAACAACGTATATTTTGGGCAGTAGGCTTTTTCACCGCTTTGGTTTACTTGATATCCTGCGACAATCCGTATGATCAAGGACGAGTAATATATGAATACCATTGTGCGAATTGCCATTTGAGTGATGGATCAGGTATTGGAGCCTTAATTCCACCGCTTAAAAATGCAGACTATTTGCAAGAAAATTGGGAACAACTTTCTTGCATTATCAAATATGGATTAGCGGATACTATACTTGTGAATGGTATTGAATTCAATAACCCTATGGCTGCTATTGATGAGTTGGGGGCGGTAGAAATTTCAAACCTCATTAATTATTTGAATCACGAATGGAACATGGGAAATGCTCCTTTTATAACTGCAGATGGCGTAGAGGAGCAACTTGAAGCCTGCAACTAATTCCGAATAAATGAAAATTATTAGGCTTTTTTGCTAATTAATCGTTTTTTAAAATGTGGAATAAGCCAAACTATTCTTATTTTCCCATCTAATAATTGAAAATATTAATTTTTCTTTAATCAAAAGAAGTACTCAGCTGTATTACTCAGCTATAACATCTAATTCAATATGAGAAGAATATTCACAATATCCTTTTTGTTTATAAGCTGTCTGGCCTTTGCCCAGCCTGCTAATGACGACTGTACAGGTATTATTGATTTAGGGGAAGCCCCTTTCTGTGACGAAACCGTATTTTTTACGAATGTAGACGCAACACCAACGGATATAGGAAATGACAACATCCCTGCTATAAATGAATGTCCAACCGTTGGAGCCATGCAAAATGACGTATGGTTCTCTTTTATAGCAACCGCTGATATCGAAGACTATCTAATTACAGTTACAGGTATAACAGATGGCACTGGATCAACAGCTATGCTGCAACCACAAGTTGCGATATACAGAGGAGACTGTGAAGTAGATGGATTAGAAGCGTTAAATTGTGATATATCTGATGATGGCGGTACTGAAGTTAGCTTAACTGTATCTGGATTAGATGCAGGTCTTCCATATTTCGTAAGAATATCAGACTGGTCCTCATCCGCAGCAGCAACTGAGGGTACTTTTCAATTATGTATAGAAGAAGTAACTATCTGGACTCCAGACGAGGATATCACTATCACTACTTGTTCAGGCGATATATATGACTCAGGAGGTCCTGACGGAAACTACAATCCTAACCAAAACTATACCGTAACAATCGAACCAAGTAGCTTGCCTCCAGGTGGTTGTATTTACTTTAATATGGAGTACTACAACGTGGAGAGTCCTGGTGATGGCTTTATTGTTAATGATGGTGGTACGCAATTGATAAATAGTGACAATCTTTCCGGCTTTTTTGATGTCGCAGGAGGTGTCGGTTTCGAAACCTATGCATCCAGCGGCTCCGTAACACTGAACTTCTTCTCCGATGCCATTGTAGAGTTCGAAGGATTCTATGCTACTTGGGAGTGTTCAGCAGAGGCATGTCCACAATCTGGAGAAGTCGAGATTAATGCAGGAGCAACTTATGAAGAAATCGAAGAGTTACTGTCTACCCCTTACGCGCAAGTTACTGTAGATACAATTATCTGTAACGATGAAGCTTTAGGATTATTTGTAGCAGATGATTTAAGCGGACTTGGAATAGAAAATGGAATTTCACTTTCTTCCGGTTCAGTAAATGACATTCCAAATCCTTCAGTAAACTTCGCTAGTTCTGGACTCGGTCAACCTGGTGATGTAGATCTTGACCTAATGTCTACTTTGAGTGGAGGATTACCAAGTTTTGATGCTTGTATCATTGAATTGGATGTTTTCAGTAATACAGATCTTTTAACCTTTGATTACAGATTCGGATCAGAAGAATACCCAACTTATGTAGGAAGTAGTTTCAATGATATATTTGCCTTATTGATTTCTGATGAAGGGACTGTAATCAATGGCCCGATCAACGGGAAAGAGAATATGGCGATCCTCCCTAATGGCGATGATGTTGCAATAAACACAGTTAACTTTGAAACAAACTGGGAATATTATACCAGTAATGTTGATGCAAATATCTCCAGTCAATCCATAACCTATGATGGTTTAACAAGTGGATACCTGAATGAGCAGAAATTCTTAACAGCAGCTAGAGTTGTAGATCCATGTAACACCTATAAACTAAAATTTGCAATTGCAGATAGAGGTGATGGAGTTTTTGACTCAGGTGTTTTTATTTCAGAGATTCGTGGTTCTTCACCAAATATTGATGGGGTAAACAATATTTCTGACATGAATTACATCTTGGAATCGGAGGATTGTAAGACAAGTGGTAATCTTGTTATTACAGTGGATAGTATCCCTACGAGTCCAGATATATACCAAATACAACTCACCGGTACTGCCGACCCAGATCTTGATTTAAATATTAACCTTCCAGACAGTATTATCCTTACTCCAACTGAATATGAATTTACGTTCCCATATTCTGCAGTTAATGATATGATCCCGGAAGGAACAGAATACCTTACTGTAAGTTTAGTAAGAGACTATGGATGTGGTGCCGTAGAAGTTTCTTCATTTGATATTGTAATCAAAGAAGAAGTTGAATTGGAGTTTGTAAATATCGAAGAAGATACCGCTTTTGTTTGTTTAGGTGATTCTATCCAAATTATTTCAACAGGAGCAGAGATTTTCTCTTGGACAGCTGCAAATTCAAATGCATTGACATTCAATCCAGACGATGAGCCAGTTACTACAATTACTCCAACTGAATCTACCACAGCTTTCCTTTTTGGTTACTTAGCGGAGGCACCACAGATAGAGGCATGCAGAGATCTTGATTCTATACAGGTTATAGTTATCGAGCCAGATGTACAAATCACCACAGACGATTCATTAGGAATCTGTGTCGGTGACACTATAACACTAACTGCTGAAAATAATGTAGGAAACAACGGCATCTCTTGGTCACCTGGAACATTCTTATCGAATACAAACCAGGCAACTGTAGATGTAATCCCAACGAATGCTAATGATCAGACATATATAGCAAGAGTAGAACTTCAAGGCTGTGAAGCATCCGATACGATCTCATTAGGATTTGATATTATTACAATCCCACAAATTATCGATGACCAGCAACTTTGTGAGTCTTATCCTATTGAATTAGGTGAGGATGTAGGAAATACAACAACAACTTATGAATGGTTGCCAGATGTATACCTAGATGATAATACATCGCCGAACCCTACATCAAACCCAGAAGATACAATCACATATACCTTCATCTCTACCTCTGAAAATGGCTTCTGTGCAGACACGAGTCAAGTAACTATTGAAGTTATTGAGGCAGATATTGATGTTATCTCTCCTGAAGCAGACTCTTTAGAGATCTGTCTTGGCGATACAATTTTTGTAAATACTGAACTTACGCTTGGTGGAACAGACCTAATGTGGTCTCCAGATGACGGTTCGATTTCTAATCCTTCCGCAGCAAACTTCCAGTTATTCCCAGATGAAACTACGATGTACTATGGTACATATACAGTAGGTCCTTGTCTGGTGTATGATTCAATCTTTGTAAGAGTAGATTCACTTCCAAATATGGAAATTGATGAATTCCTACCATTCAAAGATCCATACTGTCAAGGCGATAGTTTTATTATTGTTTCGAATATTTATCAACCGATTAATTTCCCAGATATTGAGCACCTATGGGAAAGTGCTCCTGGAGGATTGACTTCGGATACACTATACAACATGGTTGTTATTGCCTTAGAATCTGGCGATTTCACCAGAATAACAAACAATAGAGCTTGTACTGATACTATTAGTACCTATGTTGAAGTTATTGAGCCATTCCTGTCAATTATACCAGAAGATCCGATTATCTGTCCTGGGGAAAGTATAGAGCTTACAGCAGTCGGTCCAGATAGTATGAAGAATTTCATGTGGACTGATCCAGCAAACCTTTCTTGTGATACCTGTCAAGTTACGGTTGCAACCCCTGGCGGTTCTGAGACATTCAGCTTAACAGCCGTAGTCGAAGGTTGTGAAGACAATGCAAGTACAACAGTCTTTATTACTGAAATCACAAATCCAGGAGTAGAAGATCGGACAATCTGCCTTGATGAAACTATTGTCCTAAATGAGAATGGTCCATTTGATTCTGGTTCAACCTATACTTGGACATCTGCGGATGGAACAGTGCTAGGAACAGATAATACCTTAGAGGTATCACCAACTGATGCAACAACTTACTTCTTACTTATGGAAGAGGGCAACTGTTCTGAATCCTATGAAATCAATATCGATGTAATCAATGAGCCTCCTACCCTTTTCGCTGGAGAGGACATCATCATCTGTATTGGAGAATCTGCAGAAATAATAGTTGAATCAAGCTCTACAGGAATCTACAGCTGGGAACCAGGAAATCTATCTGGCGGAACAATTACTGTGAGTCCTACTGAGGATACAGAGTATATTGTTATTGGTGATTATGGTTGCTTTGAAGTCGAGGATACCATAAATGTTATTGTCGGCCAAGGGTTCTCTATTGAATCAATAACACCATCAATACCAGATACTGTGAACATATTTGAAGGTGACAACCTAGTATTAGATGCAATTCTTAATCCTGACACACTACTTTATACATACACATGGAGTGGTGCAGGAATAACACCTGCAAATGAAAGTATTACGTCCCTTATTGCACCTTCTGTAGACGAAAATGATACACCATTTACGTATACGCTCGAGGTAGAAGATCAGTTCGGATGTACAAATAGTTTCCAAATTCAGATTTTTGTTGATGACAGTCAGTATGCTATTCCTAATGCATTCCGACCAGGCAGTACAGTTTCTGTTGGTCAAGGAGTTGATGCAACGACACCAAATACAACATTTTACATCATCACAAACGAAGCAACAGAAATCGAAGAATTCTTGATATTCAACAGATGGGGTGAGCAAGTATTTGAAGGAAATAGCGAAAACAACAACATTTGGGACGGGAAGATCAATGGTAATCCCGCTCCAATGGATGTATATGCATATTATGCAAGACTTTCATTCAATGATGGCACATCGCGTGAGGTTAGAGGTGAGGTAACACTCATACGCTAATTTCAAGCAGAAAATAAACTTAAAAAGCTGGCTCAATAGAGTCAGCTTTTTTTATTATTAATACATTATACAATGCATAAATGAAACCCATTCTTCTGTTCATCCTGCTTCCTATACTACTCTTATCCTGTACCAAGACAGCCAAAAAAACAGAAGGAGAACACCCAAAACCTTCTTCAGTTTCAAAAGTTATAACAGCTGATTATGAATTGTACATACCCAAGAAATCTATAAAAGCAGTACTCATACTTTTTGGTGGTTATCCAGAGAGCATCTCGGATATCAAACAAGAATTTCAAATACTCAATAGTACTAAAAATAGTGACGTCGCCGTACTCCTTTTAAATTATAATCAAAAGTTGTGGCTAACAGATATCGAAAAATTCAAGCTTGCTTCACGCCTACAAACCATTATCGAACAGCATCAATTGCCCTCAGACAATATTGTAATCGGTGGCTTTTCGAGTGGTGGTAATGTAAGTGTTTTAATCAGCAACTACATTATTGAAATGAAACAGTTTTACATAGACCCAAAAGCTGTTTTCCTAATTGACTCTCCTATCGATCTAGTAGCCTTATACATGGCTTCAGAAAAAAACATTGCCCGTAAATTTTCAGTGCCTTCTGTTCAAGAAAGCCAGTGGATTATTCAAACATTAGATTCGAATTTCGGAAGTCCACACCAAAATCTTGAACCTTATGAAAAAGAGGCTGTATTCACATCTAT
>JBELIG010000111.1:7841-10385 GCA_042091035.1 Sphingobacteriales bacterium
TGGATATTACAATGAAAGGAATAAAAAAAGGTCTATGGCAGTAGCCATAGACCTTTTTTTATAAGCGATTTACTCGGTTTAGAAAGACCAGCTTAAAGTGGCATTTGGAAGTATCGGCAGTTGATCAATACGTTCCGACGTTTTACGATCGATAAAGAAAACGTTTGGTCTATTATAAGCGTTTGTAACACTAAACTGTGCTTCTATAATATTCTTAGGATTTATCTTAAAGAAGCGCTTAACAGACATGTCCAAACGGTGGTATGGACTCAATCTTCCCCCATTCCTAACTGAAGAATACAGCGTAGAAAGCTCAGGATTACTAGTTCCTACATTCGTATTCAAACCTTCATCTAGGAAATTCACATTTCCATAGAATCCTTGAGTCTGCGTGAATGGAAGCTCTGATCCATAATTCCAACGCACCCCAGCTTCCCAATTCTTATTAGCTCCAAACTTATAGCTGAACAGCAAATTCACATTATGTCTTCTATCGAAGATCGTAGGAAAAACCTGCTCTCCATCAAATCGCGTCACCTTTCCTAAAGAGTAAGTAGACCATACATAAAAATCATCTTTTTCATACCTCAGTGAGATATCAAGACCTCTTGCGTCACCATTCTCTGCAACAAAATCTGGATCTGTTGCCTCGGTTTTATTCCTATTCAAAGAGATCAATTGACCAAACTGCTTAGTATAAACCTCTACATTAAGCTCTAAATTACTAGATAGATCATATTCTGTTCCTAAAATCAAATGCGTTGAACGCTGCAATCTGTTTTCGGCAAATGCTCCAGTCTCTACATCTAAAATCTCTTGTTCTGGGCCTAACAAAAATCCTACAAAGATATTCACAACCTCTTGCTCATTAACACTACTCAATAGGTTCTGCGTATAAAGACCACCAGCCATTTTAAACCTTAGATCATCTGTAACATTCCACTTTGCTCCTAGCCTTGGTTCAACAGAGAATTTTGACTGTGCTTGATAGAATTGACCTCGAACTGATGGTTCTAAGATCAAATTACCGATTGTGCTTTTGAGACTGAAGTAACCACCCATTTCAGCAGCATTGGACACTTGATTGATTGTGATTCCTCTGAAGTTTCTGAATTTAAAATCCGTTTTAAGTGTGTTAAAGAACAAACCATAATTAAAATCAGTATTCAGTCCATAATAGGCAAAATCAAAGTTCACCGTAGATTGTTGAATACCAGAGTTACGATCAAAGCCTTCTTCCTCCACTAAATCTATATCATAGTTGGAATACGCTACATTAGATGAAATTATTAAATTGGAGTTGGAAGGAATAATAAGCCCTTTGGCACCAAAGCCACTCAACTTCCAATTCAAATCTGCAATTTCATAATTCACCCGATCATTATAATCAAATCCAAATAGATTTAACTTTGATCCATTACCCGATTTAAGGGTAAGCTTTCCATACAAATCTGTAAATGAATAAGGTAGATTGTCAGCTCCGCCTCCTACTGCAACAGCATAAGGATACAATGTCTTTGAAGTCTGGTCAATATAAGACGTCTTTCCTGACAGCATAAAAGAAGCTGATCCATCACCTGAATCTTTTGCCTTTTTTATTGGACCTTCAAAAAGAGCTTTTGTCATAAATGGATTAGTACTCAACTTTCCAGAATAGTTCTTCGTATTTCCATCGCGTGTTTTTATATCAACCACTGCGGATAATCTACCACCATACTTTGCTCCAAATCCACCAGTCAAAACATCTACAGACTTTATTGTTTCTGTTTCAAACACGGAAAAGAAACCTATAGAGTGAAATGGATTAATAATTGGAATACCATCCAGCAACATAAGGTTCTGAATTGGAGCACCTCCACGAATATAGATTTGTCCTCCTTGATCACCTGTAGATATTACACCAGGTAATACAGGAAGATACTGGGCAATATCAGGGTCACCCGCAGCAGGTAATGATTTTAACTCTGATGCACTAACACTAAGCTGTGAAACAGTAACCTCTGTCCTTGCTTTACTCTTACGCCCTGAAATTTTGAATGTGTTCAACTGAACACTGGACGGATTTATTTCAATATTTCTATAAAGAATCTTGTTGTTTTCAACTTTCAATTCTTCCTCGTAGGTCTCAAAACCAACGTAGGTTACAATAAGTTTATAGTCTCCCGCAGGAACGTCAATGAAACTAAAAAAGCCTTCTAGATTCGTGTTCATTCCAAAATCTGTCCCCTCTAGGACCACTGTACCATATATAATCGGTTCACCAGTGGAACTGTCAAAAATATTACCTCTTAGTATCCCTCCTTTTTGAGCAAATGCAGTAGAAGCAAAAATTAGGAGTAGTAGAATACCTCCCAGTTTAGATAAATTCATTCGTATTGTTTATTTATTGGAGACAAATATAATGTTTACATTCTGCTATAATAAAAAGGGCTATTTATTTTTATTAAATAGCCCCTTGTTTATGCTAAATATTTACATTTTGAAGATACTATCATCATCCAATAGGCCTGCCAATGAGTCATTGAAGGACACAGATGCACCTTC
>JBELIG010000112.1:0-4635 GCA_042091035.1 Sphingobacteriales bacterium
AAGCCTGTAATAAATACCTGATTCAACTGGTGTATCAACACCACTAGTAAATTCTCCATAGTGATTCAAAGAAAAGACCATAATGTATTTATCAATAAATGCATTGTAGGTAACATGTGGAAATATTGCATCGGCGTAACCAAGACCTGCAACAACCTCTTGTGATCGAATGACAGAACTAGTAAAAGTATTGTTGTTGTCTAAATAGTAACAGGTGGAAAAATCTGGCGAACCGTCTACTTTTACATTAAATTTTACCATACAAATATTAACGCCCCTTCCTGTTCGATTGTGATCGACATAATAGACATAAACCTCTGTTGAGTCTTTAGAGTAGGTTATAGATGGTTCTCCTAGGCCACCATCCCCATATCCATTGTCATAATTAATATCATAAATGTTTTGGATAATTGGTTCATCCATTAATTCAAACGATGCACCGTTGTCATAGGAAATCCCCAATCCAATAGATGCATAGAATCCAGGAATGTTCCCAGGCAGTATACTGCCATCATGTTCTTCTGCGTGAAAAACACTGTACATAATTCCTTGTGGGTCTATGATTAATTGACCCAAACCCACATAATTTTTGTAAAATGTATTGGGTTCAGGAGCCGCAACCTGACTACTTTCTGTTAGATCGGAAATACTATTACCACTTAATATGTAGGAACTGGTACTAGCTGCTGTTATAAGCTGGACTTCGTTAGCAGTATAGGAAATAACACCAACTGTTATATCATTGAAGAAATTCAAGCCTAGATCATGCCCAATTGGATATTCATTAGAGAAGTCAAACTCTAAGCTGTAATTCTTAGGTGCTTCAGGAATTACCTCGTCAAGAACAATTGTTTCATCCTCTTGACAGCTGATAATGAACGTAATAGAAAGTAATAGAATAATAATTTTGTTTAAAGTCATTTTACGAAAGTAAACAAAACGATTAGACGACACTTGCTAATCTCTTTATATGTCGTTGATCATTCTATTGAACAATTAGATTTTAATGGAATTAGCCATTACAGGTCTTGTTTGGTCAGTCAAACTAGTTGTTTTGGCTTTTACTTGTTGGTATATTTTGGCATTTTTTATGTTAGAAAAAGATATGCTCATCAGTCTCTATCCTTGGTGTTTAGTCAAAAAAACTAAACAGATTAGGCATTTATCCTCCGTATTGAAAATAGGTATTTTCTTCGTAAGTTTAATAAAACTATAAATTCCTAAAATGACAAATATGAAGCATATTTTAAAATACATCGGATGTGCATTTTTAATGTTCATCGCGTCGACATCTTTTACTCAAACGGAGGGTAAAGACAAGGCATTAGAAACTGCGCTTTCCGGATTTTCTTTCAGGAGTATTGGCCCTGCATTTATGTCTGGTCGAATTGCAGATATTGCAATTGATCCAAACAATGAGAATGTTTGGTATGTTGCTGTAGGTTCAGGTGGAACTTGGAAAACTACAAACGCAGGAACTACTTGGACTCCTTTAACAGATAAGGAATCATTTTATTCAACTGGATGTATCACCATTGACCCTAGTAACTCTTCCGTGATCTGGTTGGGAACTGGAGAAAATGTAGGAGGCCGTCACGTTGGTATTGGTCACGGAATCTATCGAAGTATAGATGGTGGAAGTTCTTGGCAAGATATGGGTCTTAAAAAGTCTGAGCATATCTCTAAAATAATTGTACACCCAAATGATCCAAATACTATTTGGGTTGCGGTGCAAGGACCTTTATGGAGTTCGGGTGGTGAGCGCGGTCTGTATAAATCAACTGATGGGGGTGAGACTTGGTCAAATAAACTTGATATTAATGAATGGACTGGTGTTACAGACCTAGTGATAGATCCAACGAACCCAGATATATTGTATCTAGCTAGTTGGCAACGTCACAGGAATGTAGCGGCTCTTATGGGCGGTGGTCCTGGGACTTCAATATATAAAAGTACAGATGGTGGTGATAATTGGGCAAAAATTGATAAAGGATTACCGAATTCTAATAAAGGAAAAATTGGATTAGCAATTTCACCGATGAATCCGGAAGTACTCTATGCCGCTGTAGAACTCGATCGCAGGAATGGGGCGGTTTATCGTTCGTCTAATAGTGGTGCAAGCTGGACTAAAATGTCAGATACAGTATCCGGTGCAACAGGACCTCACTATTATCAGGAACTAGTGGCGTGTCCACATCATTTTGATCGTATTTATTTGATGAATGTTCGGGCATTGGTTTCTAAGGATGGCGGAAAGACATTTAACAGAATGGGAGAGGCAAATAAACACTCAGATAATCATTCGCTTACCTTCAAGAAAAATGATCCTAATTATCTATTGTTTGGTACTGATGGCGGGATTTACGAATCCTTTGATGATACTAAAACTTGGAAGTTTGTCAATAACCTGCCTTTGACACAGTTTTACAAGCTTGCAGTTGATGACGCAGAGCCTTTCTATAATATTTATGGGGGCACACAAGATAATAATACTCAAGGTGGGCCTTCAAGAACATTTCGTACCAATGGAATTACAAACGGAGATTGGTATGTCTTATTGGGAGGTGATGGTCACCAACCAGCTGTAGAGCCAGGGAATCCGGATATTGTATATGCACAATGGCAACAAGGAAATCTATATCGAATCGATAAGACGACCATGGAAGCAATATATATCAAACCGCAAAGCGGTATTGATGAGCCTTTTGAACGTTATAATTGGGATTCTCCGATTTTGGTAAGTAACCACGATTCTAAGCGTTTGTATTTTGGTACTCAACGTGTTTGGCGTTCGGATAATCGTGGGGACAGTTGGACCGCAATTTCTGGAGATCTTACAAAAGATGAAGAACGCTTGGCCCTTCCAATAATGGGACGCCAACAAAGCTTTGATAATGCTTGGGATGTTTATGCAATGTCAACCTATAACACGATAACATCTTTAGCTGAGTCTAAGTCTAATCCGGATATATTATATGCAGGAACAGATGACGGTATCCTTCAGTACACAAAAGATGGTGGTGCAAGCTGGACTAAAATGACAGTGGATAAATTACCTGGAGTGCCTTCAACTGCATTTGTAAATGATATTAAAGTAGATCTTTACAATGATAACATTGCTTACGTTGCACTTGATAATCACAAGTACGGAGATTATACGCCTTATCTATACAAAACGACCAATGGTGGTAAAAGCTGGACTTCTATTGATGCTGGCATACCTGAGGGTACACTTGTTTGGCGTATTGTCCAAGACCATGTAAATTCGAATCTAATGTTTTTAGCAACGGAGTATGGAATTTATGTGAGTCTAAATCAAGGAGGAAATTGGCATAAATTTTCAACAGGTCTTCCAACAATAGCTGTTCGTGATCTTGCGATTCAAAAACGTGAGAACGATCTTGTCATCGCCACATTTGGACGTAGTTTCTATGTGCTGGATGATTATAGCCCACTGCGTGATCTCACGGAAGAAAGCGTAAACAAGGAGGCAATACTTTTTCCGTCACGCACAGCACTTCAGTATACTCCAGTTCGAGCAGGTACATCGAGTCAAGGCGGTTCCTTTTACACGGCCAAAAATCCTGAATATGGGGCTATGTTTACTGTTTACCTGAAAGAAGGCCATACCTCCTTAAAGGCAGCGCGTAAAAAACAAGAAGGAGCGCTCGAGAAAGAAGATATACCTTTCCCAGGTTGGGATGTTCTAGATAAAGAGGGTAACGAAGCTAAGTCCGAAGGGATTTTAGTAATTCGAGATGCTTCTGGTGAAGTCGTAGACCGCATTTCAATGGCACTTAAAAAAGGTGTGCAACGTGTGAATTGGGATTTGAAGAGACCATATATCAGTGTTGCCAACTCTAGTTCAAGTCGTAATGAACTGTATGCTAGGAGAATAAACGTAAATCCTGGGACTTATACCGTAAGTTTGCAGAAACGAGTTGGAGGACTGTTAACTGAATTAGCAGGACCAGAATCCTTTGAGGTAAAACGTATCCGCGAGAATGTTTTGGATAATCCTAATGCAGACAAACGGGATGCTTACATGGAAGATTTAATGGCATTGAATATGGATGTAGATCTACTAAGTCATGCCTTTGGGAAGTCAGCCAAGCATCTGCAAACGCTCATAAAAGGCTTACCATATTTAAATAAAGATCAAGCTGCTTTAACTTCAACATTGTACGAGCTAAGAGATCAGATGAATGCAATCAATCGTCAGCTTGAGGGTAGTTCCTCAAAAGCAGAGGTTGGTGAAAAAGATTCTGTTACCCTTGGGTACAGGTTGTATTTTGCTGCTAATGGATTGATGGGTAATTCTTATGGACCGACACCTTTGCACATGGAAAGTTTTGAAATAGCAAAGACGATGTTTTCTAGAATGAAACCTACTGTTGATTCATTTATTTCAAATGTAGATTCAGCTTCTGTTAAAATGGAGTCAGCAGGTGCACCTAAAGTATTGGATTAGGCGATTTATCGTTTAGGAAGAAAATATAGCCAAGCTGTAGCAATCAATGTCTACAGCTTGGCTATTTAATTCCAGGGAATTATATAGCCCGTATAAAAAAAACGGACCAGTAATGTTACTGATCCGTTTTGTAGTAGCAGGGACAAGACTCGAACTTGCGACCT
>JBELIG010000112.1:4735-10007 GCA_042091035.1 Sphingobacteriales bacterium
TCGGGTTATGAGCCCGACGAGCTACCAACTGCTCCACCCTGCGATATATTTTTCGGATTTTTGAAAAGGTCCGACCTTTAAGCGTTAAAAAAGACCTCGGTAATGCTACCAAGGTCTTTTATAGTAGCAGGGACAAGACTCGAACTTGCGACCTTCGGGTTATGAGCCCGACGAGCTACCAACTGCTCCACCCTGCGATATATTTTTCGCTTAAAACCATAGGCTGAAAGCGTTCGCAAATATAAAGTAATTATACCTTGAATTCCAAATTTAATTTGTCTGTCTTTTTATGATAAGTAGTTCCTTGCTTTGTAAGGACTTGATTTGTATTTGTTTGCAAGGGTTTATACCCCTCGTGTTTTTTTTACAATAATTTCACGTACTTAAGTATTATTATCCATACGTATTTGGCTTGAAAGTACTAGTTTTGTTCAAAGTTTAATGTTGATATGAATAAAATACCATTTTCGCCACCTCGAATAGATCAGGATATCATTGATTCTGTGGTTTCTGCATTGAAGTCTGGTTGGATTACTACAGGGCCGAAAACAAAGGCACTTGAGCAGGAAATTTCAAAAATGACAGGTACTGAGAGATGTCTTTGTGTCAACTCTGCAACAGCAGGGATGGAACTTATGCTTCGCTGGTTTGGTGTTTCTGAAGGTGATGAGGTTATTATTCCCGCATATACCTATTGTTCTACTGCCAATGTGGTGGTGCATCTTGGTGCTAAGCCCATAATGGTAGATGTTCATGCAGATGATTTGTGTATGGATTATGAGCATGTTGCCCAGCATATCAATGGAAAAACAAAGGCTATTATTGGTGTAGATTTAGGTGGTTTACCCGCTAGAACTGATATACTTAAGAAGCTTGCTGAGGCACATAAGGCTAAATTTGTTCCATCTAGTCCTGCACAGCAAGCGTTGGGTAGAATGTTAGTTATGACTGATGCAGCACACTCGATAGGTGCAAAACTTAATGGAAAACCCGCTGTACAAGCTGGAGATGTTTCTGTTTATTCTTTTCATGCTGTTAAAAATTTGACGACTGCTGAAGGTGGTGCGATCAATCTTAACCTATCAGAATACTTTGAAGAAGATAAGATTTATAGTTATCTAAACACTATGTCCCTGCATGGGCAGTCCAAAGATGCTCTTGAGAAGTTTGGAAAAGGTTCTTGGGAGTATGATGTTATAGATGCTGGCTTTAAATGTAATATGCCTGATGTACTTGCTGCAATAGGACTAGTGGAGGTTAAGCGTTATGAAACTGATACACTTATTAAGCGAAAGTCTGTATATAATAGATATTTGGACCGTCTGAATAAGATGGATGATATAGTGTTACCCTACATGTTAGATGATAATAGAGAAGGATCATATCATTTGTTTTTATTGCGTTTGAAAGATCCCAACCGAGAAAAGCGTGATCTTATTATAGATGAGATGGCTGATAAGGGTATTTCTTTAAATGTACATTACAAGCCATTACCGCTTTTGACTGCATATGCGTCAAGGGGATACAAAATGGAAGATTATCCAAGGGCTTCTGCTTTGTTCGAATCTGTTATTTCTCTGCCTGTTTTTTATGATTTATCTCTTGAACAAATTGATTACCTATGTGATACGCTTGAAGAGGTTCTAAAAAAAGTAGTTTAATATGTCTAGGTTTGCTGATGTTGTTTTAAGTAGCCTTGGTCTTATTCTTTTATTTCCTCTATTAGGTATAGTAGGTCTATGTATTGCACTTGAATCAAAAGGAGGAATGTTTTTTCGCCAAGAACGGGTTGGCAAGGACATGAAAAACTTTTATTTACTGAAATTTAGATCCATGTATCAAAATGCAGAATCTAAGGGGCAATTGACCGTAGGATCAAAGGATCAAAGGATTACTCGCATGGGCTATTTTATTCGTAAGTACAAGATAGATGAATTGCCTCAATTGCTTAATGTGATTTTTGGTGATATGAGTTTAGTAGGACCTAGACCCGAAGTTCCTAAATATGTCAATCAATACACAGAGGAACAATTAAGTTTGCTGTCAATAAGACCTGGGATTACAGATTTTGCGAGTTTATATTACTTTGAAGAGGCAGATCTTCTCGCTGAGTCAGAAAATCCTGAACGAACCTATATAGAAGATGTATTACCCCAAAAATTATCTTTTAGTCTTCTTTATATGAAGCAAAAATCCTTACCAAAAGATATTAAAGTTATCCTTGTAACCATATTCAGGCTGTTTGGTATTAAAATAAACCTAATAAAATAAAAATTGTAAATAATTCAATTTTTGTGCAATTGTTTTGTTAAGTGATGTATTCCCTCAATTATATTTTTTTTCCTAAGGTAAGTGTGAAATTTTTTTGTAAAATTCTTTGCAAAAAATTTGTCGCCTACAAACATTTTTTTAAAATTTACAAATACTTACACTTTAACAATATAAAAACTCGATTATGTTAATTCTTTACGTTGCACTTTTTGCATTCGTTGTGGGAGCCGCTATGGTTTTCGTTGTCGATCATGCATCTCAGAGAATAAGCAGAAGGTAATCTGCGACATAATCCCAATTAATTGCATATCAAAAAATTTACCAAAGAAAATAATTCTAAAGCGAGGTTCTCCTCGCTTTTTTTTATTTTAGGCACTGAAGTAAATTGTGATTTTCTTAGCAGATGGGCATATTTTTTGGTTAAAATGAATTTCTATACCAAATAAAGAACAAGCAAGCTGATCGCTGAAAAGTTTTTTTGTTGTTTTGAAGTATAAAACATGTTAAAAATGTTCGGTAATTTAGATTTTATGCAAATATCCATTACATTTATGAAGTGGGTAAAATAATACACCTTACATTATAATTTTTACTCATGTGTTAGTAGATTTACAACCAAGCAAAGGAGTCAAAATACTCCACCGATTAGAAAAAAAATACTAGATAAGCATTCAAAAGTTTCCGTATGAGGTTCTCTAAATTATTCCTTTTCGTGATTGTAATGGTAGCTGGAGCAAGTTTAAAAGCTCAAGATATCCATTTCTCACAATTCTACTTATCTCCACTAAATCTAAATCCTGCAATGACAGGAGCTATGGATTGTAATATTCGCTTAGTTGCAAATTACAGAAACCAGTGGGCATCAGTAATTCAAAATCCTTACACAACTTATTCGGTTTCCTACGACCAAAAGGTTCCAGTAGGTAGATACGATTTTGTTGGATTTGGTGCAACTTTCTGGAATGATGTTGCGGGAGAGGTCAATTTCAGTACTTCAACAGCAAAAGGTTCTGCTTCTTACCTTAAGAGGATGGGTGGAACAAGAAAAACAGCACATTATCTTGTTGCTGGTGTAGAATTTGGCTTTGCCCAAAGAAGTATAGATTTCTTATTGGCCAAATGGGGATCCCAAGGCCTTAATGGAATATATGATCCGAACCAGCCTTCAAATGAGGGATCTTTGAACTCATCAATTACTTTCGCAGATTTAGGAGCGGGTCTTTTATGGTATTCTGCATTAAGAAATGATAACTCCTTTTACATGGGAGCTGCCTTCCACCACTTGAACTCGATAAATGTATCCTTTCAGGATGATATAAATGAATTATATTACTCTAGGCTTACATTCCATGCTGGTGGTGAGATAAACTTCAATGGACGAGCAGGTATATCTCCTGGTGTTATTGTAATGTCTCAAGGTCCTCACTTACAGGTAAACTCTGGACTTAGTCTAAAGTTTAGATTAGGAAGTGCGCGTGATCAACAAGCATTTCATATAGGATTGTGGAATCGTATATCAAAACAAGATGACGGTGTAGAGGGGACTAATTCTCCTGTTCTGTTAGATGCGTTGATTTTGTCCACTAGATTTGATTATCAAACATTCTCAATTGGCTTTAGCTACGATGTGAATGTTTCTTCATTGGCTGCTGCATCAAATGGTTCTGCTGGACCAGAATTTGCATTAGTTTATAAAATTTGTCAAAAGATTAATAGAGGCCCGAATTGTTTCAGGTTCTAATCTTTAAAGGCAAATTAATTAAGGTGCTTCGTGTAATTTTTAAAACACAAGCACCTTTTTTTTGTTTATTGAGCAAAAAAAATGATTTTTGTAATAGAATTATACATATTTGAGGTTTCTGAAAAAGAAATTAATAATCCTACACACACATTAGAATATTCTAAAAACCGGAATTGATGTTAAAGAAGAATAAATCTAAAGACAACCAAGGTAATGGCTTAAATACGCTTGCAAGTCATTCATTAAACAGCCTTGTAAAAGGAACAACTCTTGTTGGAGATATAACTTCCCAAAGCGATATTCGTATAGATGGAAAAATTACGGGTAATCTTAATTGTAGCGCTAAGTTGATTATTGGCCCTACTGGAGAAGTAGAAGGAACTGTTGATTGCAAATCAGCCGTAGTTGAGGGGACATTCGATGGTGTTTTACATGTAAATGAATTGCTATCAATTGCTGAAACAGCAAGAGTTACTGGCGAAATTAGATATAATAAATTAGTTGTTCAACCTGGCGCTGTTCTTATAGGGGATGTTCGTTTGGTAAACGAAAATTCTGAGAAGCCGGCACCTTCAGTTAGCGGAAGTTCAGATGGAAAAGGATCCAGAGAAGAAAATAAGTAAGGGTTCAAATGTCTTAAAGTATTCTGGAATGACTTTCCAGATAGCCGCATATATAGGTGTAGGTGTATTTATTGGGAATAAGCTGGACGCTAAACTTGATTTTGAGGAAGCTTACCTGACAGCTTTGTTTGCCATAGTCTTTTTAGTTGCAGGTTTATTTGTAACCTTAAAGAATGTTTTTAAAAACTGACCTTTATGTCTTTTAAGTCTTTTCTCATATACCTATCTGTAGTCATTTCGCTATCATTATTTGTAAATTATTTTTTATTAGCAAAGGCAACACTTTTAAAAGATTATTTATCGAGTGGACTATTAGGCATTTGTACGTTTGTTCCTCTATCTATTATTATCTTTTTAAGGGGTGTCAAATTATATAGACAAGAAGATAAGAGTTCTTTTATCTCTTGGGTTATGGCTGCCACAATAATCAAGTTGTTTGCTTCTCTGGTTATATTGATCATCTTTGCGAGGATTACACAACCAGGCTCTAATTACTTTATAGCACCTTTCTTTATATTTTATCTATTGTTTTTTATTTTCGAGACAGGTATTTTAATGCGATTAACAAAGAAATAAATTTGTTTATGTTTAAGGTAAATACAGAAAATCAGTCTTTCGAATTCACTAATGATCTGCT
>JBELIG010000113.1:0-7664 GCA_042091035.1 Sphingobacteriales bacterium
ACGCATTAAAGGCTAATATTAATGTGCGAGGTAAGTTTAGAACAAGGGTTTGTGACTTTCCACCACTTAAGTTAAATTTCAAAAAATCTAGCCTACAGACTTTAGTTGGGGCACCCCAGTTTGATAAATATAAGATTGTTTCTCACTGTTTGGATAATTTGGATGAGGCTATCATAAATCTTCAGAAAGAAGCTGCTGTATATAAGATGTATAATGAGGTTACTCCTTATAGTTACAGAGTTTACGAACTTGAAATTACTTACATTGATATTCATGATCCTTCTTGGACAATAAAGGCACCTGCATTCATTATAGAAAGTAATAAGCAATTTGAAGCAAGATTGGAAGGAGAGTTTATGGATACTTTAGGTTTGACAAGTCAAGCCTTTGATAATGAGTCACTTGACAATCTGATGTTGTTTAATTACATGATTGGAAACGCAGATTGGGATATCCGAGTAGGAAGGAATGTCAAAATGTTTTGGCTTGAATCCAAAAAGGTATTCATTCCTGTAGCGTATGATTTTGATTTTTGTTCTTTTGTCGCTCCTTCTTATCTGCGGCTATTCACTTCTTTGGGACAGAAAAAATGGAATGACAGGATCTTTGTATCTCCTTTTGAGGGCTATTCAACCTTATCAGATAATCTGAATTATTTTGAAAGTATACGACCTAAATTTGATTCAATTATTCGGTCAATGGACAGGATATCTGAAACTGATTTGCAGCGTATTAAAACGTTTATTAATACGTTTTATAACAAGAGTTTTCGGGACCTTAGGTCTATGGAGATTTTAGAAGAGAACAATCAAGTTTTACGTTAATATTTATAATTGCCTTTCCACTTTTGCTGCATCGTTTTTTTAACTTTTTCTTCTGTTGGATTTGATGAAGGTTCATAGAACATAGATCCCTTTATTTTCTCTGGGAGAAAGTTCTGTTCGATAAAGTTTTCTTTAAAGTCATGTGCATATTTATAATCCTTACCATAGCCTAATCCTTTCATCAGTTTTGTAGGAGCATTTCTTAGATGCAATGGTACCCCCAAATTGGGATCATCTTGTATACTTGCTAAGGCCTTATTGATTGCCATATATGCTGAGTTGCTCTTCGGACTAGTAGCAAGATAGATTGTTGCCTGTGATAAGATTATTCGAGCCTCCGGCATGCCTACCTTTTCACAAGCTTGAAAGGCCGTTGTCGCCATTAGCAAAGCATTCGGGTTTGCAAGCCCTATATCTTCAGAAGCTGCAATAACTAACCTTCTGGCAATGAATTTTATATCTTCTCCTCCATGAAGCATCCTAGCTAGCCAATATACTGCAGCTTGAGGATCCGATCCTCTAATACTTTTTATGAGTGCAGAAGCAATGTCATAATGCTGTTCTCCGCCTTTATCGTAAATAGAGATATTCTCCCTTATGGTTTGTTCAACAATATGGTCCGTTATCCGTATTGGATCTTCTTTGGCCATCGATACAACGAGCTCTAGTATATTTAATAGTTTTCTTGCGTCACCTCCTGACAATGCTTTGATTGCTGTAGTTTCTGCTAATTCTATTTTTTTATCCCTGAGTATATGATCAGTGGCAATAGCTCTTTCTAATAATTTATCTAATTCTTCGTCGGTGTGATGGTTTAAAGTGTATACTTGGCATCTGGAGAGTAGGGCAGGAATTACTTCAAATGAAGGATTCTCTGTAGTAGCTCCTATTAGGCTTACGGTTCCATCTTCAACTGCTCCTAACAATGCATCCTGTTGTGATTTTGAAAAGCGATGTATTTCATCTATGAAAAGGATGGGAGAGGGGCGATCAAAAAAAGCTTGTTTTTTTGCTTTCTCAATGGATTCTCTAATGTCTTTAACACCAGAGTTAATAGCACTAAGCTTTATGAAATATCTATCTGTAACACGTGCAATA
Source organism: Sphingobacteriales bacterium (assembly GCA_042091035.1). GTDB lineage: Bacteria > Bacteroidota > Bacteroidia > Chitinophagales > Saprospiraceae > AM-2324. The sequence goes on from JBELIG010000113.1 coordinate 1,923, forward strand.
ACATTTGCAAGAGTGGTCTTTCCAACCCCAGGAGGTCCCCAAAGGATAAAGGAGGGGATGTTTCCTGTTTCGATTGCAGTTCGAAGGATCTTTTCCTCGCCCAAGATATGAGACTGGCCAATATACTCTTCTAGTGTTTTAGGTCTTAGACGTTCAGCGAGTGGCTGCATAGCTTTAGTTTGGTTCTCCCTAAAATTAATAATATTCTACAAACAAAAAGGCCCTCGTTAAAGGACCTTTTTGTTGTTTTATTTATTTGTAACTAATAGGTGAGTTCGTATTGTAAAACAAGAAAGACCAAATATCTGATTGTTCTTCAATTATTTTAGATACGGGTTTTCCTGCACCGTGACCTGCATTCTTTTCTATTCGTATCAGCGTTGGATTCTTTCCACTGTTACTGGCTTGTAGCTGTGCTGCAAATTTAAAACTATGAGCAGGAACTACTCGATCATCATGATCTGCTGTGGTTACCATAGTTGCTGGGTAATCTACATTAGGTTTAAGATTGTGCACTGGAGAGTATGCATATAGATTGTCAAATTCTTCTTTGCTGTTTTCAGCGTTTCCATATTCCGGGATCCAACCTTTTCCAACCGTGAATTTATGATACCTAAGCATATCCATTACGCCTACAGCAGGGAAGGCTACACTGAATAATTCTGGTCTTTGCGCCATACAAGCACCGACTAGCAATCCTCCATTTGATCCACCTGCAATTGCAAGTTTCTCTGAACTGGTATAGTTCTCTGCTATTAAGTATTCTCCTGCTGATATAAAGTCGTCAAACACATTCTGCTTGTTTAATAGCATTCCATCTTTATGCCACTCTTCACCGTATTCTCCTCCACCTCTTAGGTTAGGCATAGCAAAGACACCATTATTTTCTAGAAGGATTATTCTTGAAGTACTAAAAGAAGGTGTTAGGGAGATGTTGAATCCTCCATATCCATAGAGGTAAGTTGGGTTTGTACCGTCTAGTTCAAGTCCCTTTTTATGTACGATGAACATAGTAACAGTTTCGCCATCCTTACTTTTGTATTCCACTTGCTTTTCAACATAGTCCTCTGGGCTAAATTTCAGTTCTGTTTCAAAGAATGGAGCCGAAGTACCAGATTCAATATCATAATTGAAAATAATGCTAGGATATATAAAGGAAGTAAATGAATAGAATAGTTGAGTATCCTCTTTTTTTCCACTAAAACCTCCTGCAGATCCAAGTCCTGGAAGCTCAATCGCTACTTTGTCGCTACCATCGTAATTCATTTGGTAGATTCTGTTTGTCGCTTTTTCAAGGTAACTCGCGAATAATTTTCCACCTCCAGTACTAACACCTTCTAAAAGGTTATCTGTAGCTGGGATGATATCTTTCCAGTTTGCTTTTGCTGTATTGTTTAAGTCGACTTCAATTAAGCGATAGTTAGGTGCTTCAATATCTGTTAAGACTAACAGTTTGTTGTCTGTATTATCTACAACACTAGATTTGTTTCCAAAGCCTTCGAAAAGGAGTTTGAGTTCTCCATTTAAACCGTCTTCTGTTAGATCCATGTAGTATGTTGCAAATCCATCTGTACCAGGTTGCTTATACATAACGAGGAAGCGCTCATCTTCTGTAACTCCTCCAAAATTATAGTAGTCAGGATTGTTATCATCTCTATGGATCAAAACATCTTCTGATTGAGATGTACCAACCTTATGATACCAAACACTATGGAATTTATTGTTTCCAGAAAGCTCAGTTCCTTTATCTGGTGCTGGATATCTAGAATAAAAGAAACCATCTTTCCACCAAGAAGCTCCTGAGAATTTTACCCATTCAATCTTGTCTTCCATTTGTTCCATGGTTTCGAGATCGTATACAGTAAGTTCAGACCAATCAGATCCTGCTACATTTGTAGAAACTGCAAGGTAGCGCTCATCTTTTGATGCGCCGGATAAACTGATCGATGTTGTTCCGTTTTCGTCTACTTCGTTTGGATCGATAAAGACCTTAGGTGTGCCATTCTGTCCATCTTTCACATAAATGACAGATTGGTTTTGAAGGCCATCATTTTTGTAAAAGAAGAAATTGTTTCCAACTTTACTTGGTGCGGATCGCTTCACGAAGTTGAATAAGTCTGTATATCGCTCAGCAATAGCACTTCTGTAGTCTATTTTCGATAAAAATCCTTGGGTTACTTCATTTTGGGCGTCAACCCAAGCCTCAACCTCTGCCGCTGTATCAATTTCTAACCATCGGTAAGGATCAGCCACGGAAGTTCCAAAATAATCATCTTGTACAGTTTCAGTTCTTGTATTAGGATAGGTCATTTCAGCTGTCTCATTTGTTGTACAGGAGGCCAGACTCAATAGTCCTGCGACTCCTATTATGAACGATTTTTTCATGTTTAACTAGTTTTACATTTGAACCAAATAAACTGAATTATTTACAGAAAATTAAATTTTTAGGCTCAAAGGGGGATTGTTAAGTACGAAAGCTTTATTTATATAGATTAGGAAGCAGGTTTTAGTTTATCGTAATACCTAAAAATGTATGGATCTTCTGTGTCGGAAAATCTGAAATAGTTATTCAGGGTTTCTGTATGATCGGGGTTGACCTTATCTTTAAGGTAAGAAAGAAAGTAGATCCATTCCAGACTGTTCCACATGAAACTAGCCATTGCCATTGGATCATTTGTTAAGAGAAATGAATCTGCTTTTTGGTTAAGGTATTCGTTGTTGAAGGCTGCCGGATTTGTAAATATAGCCATGCAGAATGAGCTATCTATTGTCAAAGACTCTGAATGATCGGCAAGTGTAAGGCAGAGATTTAATTGGCCTTTGTCGTATGGGTAAGCAAAAAGGGTAGATAATAGCACACAATGCATATTATCTTTTTTTGATTGGTTATGCTTACATGGTGTTTTTACGATTATAAGGTCATCATCTGAAAGATTGGTTTTGTGTTGTCTGTCTTCCCAAGAAATAATCAAGGCATCTTCGAGGGCCTGATTAACTGCCAGGTCTTTTATTTTTTGAATGGCGTCCTTATCATTTGTCTTTGTTGTTGAAGTGGTTTGGCTTGGGTTAGGTTGCAAGTCTTTTTTGCAAGAATAACATAGTATCAGACTAAGAAATAAAAAGCCCCAGTTTAAAAACTGAGGCTTTAATATTTTAAGACATTGCATCCTCTATCATTTTCTGCAATTCAGCTTTTGAAGCTACGCCTACTTTTTTGTTCACAATCTCACCATTTTTGAATACTAGGATTGTGGGGATAGAACGTACACCAAATTCCATAGATGTGTTTGGATTGTCGTCAACGTTTACCTTTCCAATAACTGCTTTACCTTCGTATTCGTTGTGTAATTCGTCGATAATCGGACCGATCATCTTACATGGACCGCACCAAGGAGCCCAAAAATCCACAACAGAAACACCTTCATTCTTATTCACCATATCAGTGAAATTTGCATCTGTTATTTCCAAAGCCATATTTCTAAGATTTAATTATTATTATATTTTTATTGTAGTCCTTTTGAATTACAAAATTAAAAAGAACGTTGCTATAACAGAACAAAAGTATAAAGAGTTTAAGGAATTTCTATGGTGAATTTGAAAAGATTGAGGGAAACCATCCAAAATTGGTATATATACTTAGTGGTTGGGCTTCTTGTTATAACTATGTTAATGTTTTTTGTACTTCCTGAAGTATGGATGTTTAAAGGATATACTACGCATTTTTTCCCATTAGTTAGAAGTTTATTCGACGGCATTTCATATGTTATAAAGATTCCATTTTTATACCTGCTTATTTTTATATGTTTGTTTAGAATTGCTTTTAGTTTTTGGCGTGTTTTTAATTTTAGTCAAGGCAAAAGTCTATTGGCTAAGCTTTATCTTTTATTTGGAAGGTTTTTAAAGAGCATTGGGGTGATTATCATTCTTTTTTACTGGTTATGGGGATTTAACTATGCCTCAGTGTCTTTTTTGGACTATAATAATATCGATCCCCAACCTGTGGAATTCGAATGGGTAGAATCAGAGTATTTTAGAGTTCTTGATACATTGAATACCCTTTCAGGTGATAAGAAGAACTTGTACTGGTCTAATTTTGATCAAAGAATACTAGATGAATCCTTAGGCGTTTTTTTTCGTCAGCACTATATTAATGCAGATCTCAATCCGGTGGTATCTGAAATATTTCCCAAAGGGTTCCTACTCAGATTAGGTGCTCAAGGCATTTATCTTCCATGGACCGGGCAGGGGCAAATCGATGCAGGTTTACATGACTTACAGAAACCGTTTACGTATCTGCATGAGATGTCTCATGGCTATGGAATCACCAATGAAGGAGAATGTAATCTTATTGCTTTCTTGGTTGGCAAAGACAGCGAGAGCAATTATGTCCGCTATTCCGCCTATTTATCCTATTGGCGTTATCTTGCTCGGCAAATGCTAAATGTAGGATGCCACGATACGGATTTACTTTCAGAAGACCTGAAAAATGATCTTCTAGCCATATTTGAAATTTATGATAAATATCCGGATTTTTTTCCAAGGTTTAGAGTGACATCTTATGATCTTTATTTGAAAGTGCAGGGCGTAGAGGAGGGGATGAAAAGTTATTCTAAAATCATTATGATGAATCACGCCTGGTCCAATAGTTCTAATTTATAAGTGTTTTTTTGTGATATTTGGGAAATATTTTTTAATAAACTTTCGTTCCATTGCAGGAATCGTTATATTGCAAAAATATGAATTTCAAAGTGTTGTAATATAGAAAGCTTTGATAATGAGCTAATAAACCAATAAAAGCTATATTCCCTTAATAATCGAAAAACAAGATATGGGATCTACAAAACCTTTATTAATAGCATTTCTTATGCTGATTTTTGGGACTACTTTATCCGCCCAAAACAATCTTTCAAAAGCAGAAAAACAATTTGAACTTGGCGCGTACAACCTGGCACTGGAAACATATAAGGATGTATTGAAAAGCTATAACGGAAATCTAAAAGCACTTGTTGGTGCTGGAGATTGTTATAGGCTATTGAATAAAATGGACGCTGCTCGTAAGATGTATGAAAATGCTGTGATCCGAGATGATGTTGATCCTAGTGTCTATGATAAATTGGGTAAAGTCTTGATGTCACTTAGACAATATGAAGAAGCTAAGACCTATTTCAAACGCTACGAATTATTAGTTGGTGTAAAAGACTATCCTTTTCCTTCCGCTTGTGACTTTGCTTTGAATGCTGATAACAGAAATTCCGAATACGAGGTAGATTTAGAATTTGCCAATACGGCTGGTTCTGAGTTTAGTCCTGCATTTTATACTAATAATTTGGTTTTTGCATCTTCAAGGTCTTCTAAGCGTGCATCATCGAGACGAACTAGTGTATTTTCTGATAATGCTAAGACAAAACTTTTTAGTTCTTCTATAAATTCATTCGGAAATTTAGAAAATGCTAAGGCACTTCACGCGGATTGGGATAAATCTCTTTCAGAGGGTCCTATATCATACTGTGAGGCAAAAAATTGGGTTGTTTTTACAAAAAACAACTTTGTAGATGGAACTAGGCAAATACCTGAAGCGAAGTTAGAATTGAGTATGTATTTTGCTGAGGTTGATGCATCGGGTAATTGGTCAAAGGAGGTTCCTTTTGAGCACAATGGGCCTGGGTATTCAACAGGTTACGGTGTTTTTTCTGATGATGGAAACACCTTAGTTTTTGCATCTGATCGACAAGACAATTCTTT
>JBELIG010000113.1:7764-10001 GCA_042091035.1 Sphingobacteriales bacterium
TCAAGAGACGATTATGGTTTTATATATGATCCATTTAGAAACCTTGGCTTTTTAGCTTCTAATCGATTGGGCGGTAAAGGAAATGAGGATTTATACTCCGTCAAAAAGAATCAAGATCATTTGATGTTGGTCGTTATTGATGCTTTGACTCAAAAGCCAATAAGCGATGCGCTTGTGGATTTAAGTTCATGCGGCGGAAGCTTGTTTTCAACCGATGCACAAGGTCGATTATCTTATTCTTTATTAAAAGAAGGAGCTTGTTCGGCAGTGGTTTCTAAAAACGACTATACCTCTAAAGAAATTAGTATTTCAAATTTTGGTTCTACTTCTTCGAAGAAACTCGTTGTCGAGTTAGTGTCTTTGGCGAAAAGCTTCGAATATGCCATTTTGGAAAATGGGAGTAAAGCTCCAGTTAACAATGCTATGGTAAATATAACCTCTGCTGTTTCAGGTAAGTCTTTTGAGGCATATTCTGATGACAAAGGTCGTATTGTCCTGCCAATAGCTACTGAAGAGAATTATATGGTAACCATAAGGGCCGAGGGTTATACATCAATATCACAAAGAATTTTAGTCCCTGTAGGCGTTAATTCTGATTATATCCAGGGTACGTTTCTCTTAGATCCTTCACTACCATCCATAGGGTCTGTAGAGTCTAAGTCAGAAGGATTAGATCTCAAGATGTATGATAATCCTTCAGGCAGAGCTAAAAGTGGGCCTGTATATTCATATTCTAGTGCTTACTATATTCAACTAGCTTCTTTTAGAGGCGATGTGAATGTGGATTTAAATAATTATGAGTCTAAGCTCAAATCTGTTGGGCCAGTATTACTTATGGAGGAGTCTGGAAAGCAAAAAGTTCGAATTGGACCTTTCTCTTCAAAAGCGGATGCCTCTGCTCAACTTGCAAGTGTAAGTAATGCTGGGTATAAAGATGCTTTTGTTTTACCCGCTCAGCAAGCAGTTGCTGTCGATCTGGTAGAGGAGGAGTCATTTAGTGCGAAGGGAGGACTAGTAGACTATGGAAATTCAGATACTGCAGTTACTTTCGAGTGGGCGCCACAGGAGCAGACGAAATCAGTTGCTAAAGGGACATATTACATTCAACTTTGTGCTGTGAAGAAGGGCTCTGGATTAAATGACCCTAAGTTTAATGCTTTGAATAGTTATGGTGAACTTTCTGAGCGTCAAAAAGGTAGCTTAACTACCAAATTGCTTGGTGCTTATGAAACTAAAGAGGAAGCCAATAAGATTCTCAAAGAAGTGCGAAAGAAAGGATTTAAGGATGCTTTCATTGTCCGATAAATAAAAAAGGAAACCGTTTAGGTTTCCTTTTTTATTTTTAGGTACAAAAATTCTTTTGTGTCCTGATTTATTTGGTGCGCTGAACTATGGCAGTAGCCGGGTATCCAAATTATCTCTTCCCTTGCATCTAGCACAATAGGGATGTTTTTCTTTTCAATCCTATTTATTTTAAGATCAGTAAAAAGTTTTTTGACTTTCTTCTGTTTACCACTCATTCCGAAGGGTTTGATTCGGTCACCAGGTTGGAAAGATCTGATGATGAGTGGGAATTTTACTTCTTTACTGTCAAACAAAGCCTCCTCTTTATTCAGCTTGAATGGTCTTTCCCAAGTGCTAAAAAGTTGTTTTTCATATGCTTTGTTTTTGAACTGAATAGCCTTGCTTTGTTCTATCCATTCGACCTGCTCAAAATCCTGTAACTCACTCTTGGGTATACAAATGATTTGTTTTCTGTTGAGGAGTAGTTGGTAGTTATTGTTTTCGAAGATGGCTCCCGTTGAATTTTTTAATATACTTTTATACAGTTGATCAGTAGTTTCCATCTTAAACCCTTTCTCAGATAATAGCAAATACAATAGATATCTTGGATCAGGAGCCATTTTTAAAGGAGGAATATCAATTAATGTGGAAGCATCTTCTTCACTTGTGACTTTCAATGTCCAATTCTTTATTGATTCCTCAAAAAATGCCAATCCGCTTCTGAAGTTATCCATGCTTTGAGTAAAGCCATCATGGAAGTCCGGGAAATTTATTTTCAATGGTTGGACAATGTTGTTTCTAATCTTGTTGCGTGCATACTTGTTTTCTGCATTGCTTGAATCTTCACGATATACTATGCCATTTGATTTGCAATAAGACCTAATTTCCTCCCTACTGATATCAAGCATTGGTCTTAAAATGTTTCCACGCTTTCTAGGAATACCATTTAATTT
>JBELIG010000114.1:0-9971 GCA_042091035.1 Sphingobacteriales bacterium
CTATTGTCGTTACTTAACTGTGCATCTATATCTTCGTAATAATTCGAATTGATTTGATAGAAAACGAATGAGTTTAGTTTAGTGTCCTTACCTAGAAGTGATTGGTTTTTAAAGCTTAGGTTCAAAAATTCATCTTCTTGCTTTTGCTTAGAGGGAACTGATGCGTAAGGGCGGGGTAGATTTTTTTGAGAATTATGATACCACAAATGCAAAGAGGAATACTGGTCTTTCTTGTGAGCTATCCACTGGTTGTGTTGAACGTTGATAGATTGATTCTCAGCATGACTCATTTTCCTGGTCTCACCATTTAAGTCTGTATAACTAAAATCAGATCGATCGGATTGATTGCCAATGGTAGTCTTTGAGACCCACTTATTCGATATTTGTTCAAACTGAACTTTAAATAAAGACGAGCTAAAGCTTCCTAATTCCATAGCTGCATATAAGCTTTTTTTTGCCTTAGGTCTAGCTGTTGTAAACTTTAGAGCAGGAACCATTGAACCGTTTCCTAGTGCGGTGAAGTCGCTGTTTGAAGATTGACTGAGCTGATCGAAAGAAGCATATTCAAAAAGTGAAAGGTCGGTATACGCATTGAGTGGATTTTGGAGTGGAATGCCTTCCCAAAGAATAAGAGACTGCCCACTTGTAGAACCCTCGATGGAATAACCTGTGAGCCTTCCGGGACCATAGGATCTGATGTAATTATTGCCTGCCTGTCGAATACCTTGGCTTACCCGGTTATGTAATTTTAGGATTACTGATGTGCTGTCAATACTTGTTGTAGAATATAGATCAACATTCCATTTATCAGCAATTAGTTCAAAGGCAGGCAGGCCATATTGCAGTGAATCGGGTATATGCTGGGCATAAGATTCGTTCACAAAGAACAACTGAAAATAAATGAGTAATGATATGTATAAACGCTCTTTCATTCTATGTGCTGAATATAGAGCAGGATATACCAAGATAGTATTTAGTATGTTATACTAAAACCAACATAGATATGTCTCACCCAATCTCAGTTCCCGAAGATCTTAATAGTGAATAATATGTTTTTAGGCAGGTCTTCTGACTTGTTTCACTTTTTACTCCTTCCCAGCAAATGCCAGTGGATGAACTGTAAAAAGTTGTTGATGAAACTTACAGCTGCGGGTACAGTTCCTGATTTACACAGGATTCCCTTTTAAGCCAGGAAACAAAGATTCCTGGAACCTATAACAAAACAAAGGTATAGAATTACTTAATAAAATTGAACTAATACGCTCTAAGACTGCTATTAATTCAATTTTTTCACTTTAGGTTTATACGAAAGTTTTTGCAAACCAATGCCGAGGTGTAACAATAGAACACGTTCTTGTTTAGGATATGACAAGGTGGTTTCCACTTGAATATCTTTTGAACTAAGGTCGTCAGAGGTCTTGAAACTATTGAATAAAATATCATAGCGAGCATCACACTTCAATAACATATTCTTTCCTTGAAACGGTATGTTATAATTGTACCCAATTGATGCTGAGTAATACACATCTTTTCTATTGAAATTATTTGAATCTGTTTGAAATATTGAAGCAATATTACTTAATTCAGCATTCAATGCGTCTTCAATTGCGGTATTGATCTGATCGTTATTCGATTGTAAGGTATAAAAAGCTTGTCCTCCAAAGTAAATTCCTTTTAAGCTATTGATAAGGGCTCGATTTGGGATGAATCTTTCCTTGAGATCATTAAACTTGATAAATAGGCCAATCCTACCTGTAAGGTATTCGTCTTCTAGGCTTGCTGTGTAGCGTTCACTTTGACCTTCACTATCATAGAAGTTGAAGGTCCCATTAAAAGAGTAGGGGGTTAAGTCTGCGCCAACTAAGGGACTTATTAAAATATCCGTCCCTGGTATAGCCATGCTCATTCCAAATTCAATACTTTTGAAAGAGCCTGTTTCTTTTAGGTTTATTGAAGCGAGATTATTTCCGTCTGCATCTATATAATTTCTACCATGGTAGTATTTGTATCTGCTTTCTCCAATAAGAAAATACAATCTTCTTTGGTTGGTATAGAATTTAGAGCAGTATTTGATGAAGCCATCACTCAGGTCATAATCTCTAAACGCGATACCTGGATTTTTTTTCAGTAATCTTAGAATGATTTTATCAGCTCTCTGAAATTGCTGTAAATCGTAATAGGTTTGGGAAAGGAATAAGTCTGCTTCAAGTTTAATGATTGGATCATCGCAGTCTTTGATTTCAAGCAAAGATATCCTTGCATTATTTAATAAGCCTTTTTGATAAAAATCTCTGGCTTGATAATATTTGTCTGTGCAATTTGATTGTGCATTTAGTGATTCTGTAACACTGAGAAAAACAAAAAGTAAGAGGGAGAAGTTAACAATTTTCATGGGAGTGATTATTTACAAAACTTAAGAAATTCAGGAAGCTCTTCTGATTCTTCCAAGGGATTATTTTCTAAATATTTTTCACAAATCGTTTGAAGATGCTTTTCAAAATCCATTGAAATGGCCTTGATATCACCCTCTTTAGTACCATAAAGGATGAGTTCTTTTTGTGGAATGAATTGGATAGATTTAGCCATTGCTTCCATTTGGAAGCTGACAGGTAAATAAGAGTAGGAGGTCAGCATTCTGTCGATTTCCCAGATACTTACCATTCCATCTTGTGCGTATACATAAAGTTTGTCTCCGACTTGCTGTATGGTTTGAATTTTGCCTCTGTGAATGGAAAATCGTCTAATGTATTTTGTTTTTGAGTCAGACAGTTCGTAAAAAGTGATTTCCCCAGATTCCTGTCCGGTCATTAGAACATTCCTTTTATTGTCTTTTAGTGGAACTTCTTCAAGGATATGAATTTTGGAGATTTGGTTGGGAAGCGTATTGCTTATCATTGATAGGCCTGCGTTATTGTTCTCGTTTATCTTGAATAAAACACCATTCGATGAGGCAAAGTATGTTCCATTATTCTTTTTCCTTTTAATTACATCAGCTATGATTCCAGTGTGGGCCATCAAGGGTGTTACAAGTCCTGTAGACAGGTCCATTTTTTTTATAAAATTATCAGAACCAAAGGTTAAAACGGTATTTGAATTATTTGGTAGGATTCCCTTTATATAGCTTTTCTCATGCGCCAAAATGGACTTTTGTGCTTCTAGATCTTCGGCTGTATTGTAAATTCTTGGACCCGCAACAAACACTGGCTTGTTTTTTCCAGGAACAGTGGTCCAAGCTTGTATTGGATACGGGAGCTCTATCTTTTTTGAGTAGTCAATTTTGAATAAGCTATCAGGGTGCTCCATCCAATGATGGAAGGAGTCTAGTTGTACGGTTTGTCCTGTTGAAAATCCAAGGCTAAGTTTTTCTTTTGCTGGATCATAATTAATGTGTTGAATAGAAATACCCTCCAACATCGTTTTTGTCCATGAGTTCTCACCTATATTTAATGAGGCATCCAATATTGCGGCATATAATTCTTTAGGTCTTTCATTGGTGGGTAACTTTGCTGAAAGCTTATAAGCCTGAAGCGCCAATTTAGCTTTTTCCCATTTTTGGTAAGGAGAAGTGTACAGAGACTCTAATACCGTTTTTTCTGCTTCTAATTTTACAAGTGCATTTGTTTTATTTTCAAGTTCATAGTTGGTCTCTTTAAATAGACTGTCCTTTTGACTGACACTTTGTAGGGTATATGTAAGTTGATTCTTTGAGTTGTTGAGGTCTTTTTTTAGCGACCTAATATAGGCTTTTAGACATTTGTCATAATAGTTTTTCCAGGACTTGTCACCTACAGCTGTGAGGTCTTGTATCTTTTCAAAATGGGTGATTGCAGATTCAAAGTCTTTTTTGAAATAGGCGTCTTTGGCCTTTTTGAAGAGTGCTTCAAAGCTATCTTGCGCGAATGATGTGGAAGGGAGTAGCACTAGGCCACAGAGTAACAGTAGAAACTTAAATTTCATGGGTGTAGTGTAAGTACTTTTATAAGTTTGTTCCAACAGTTTGCCTTGGTCACCAAAACTTAAAGTGTTATGACAGACCGTTTTAATATAACTTAAAGTAAAATAAATTATATTTAATTACCTTAATATATGAAAAATAACTCTACATAGAAACTTTAATACTCCTAGTGTATACAATTATTCAAATACGGTGAAGTGTAAAAGGTTGAATTATTTATTCTTGAATGGCTCAAGAAGTTGGCCTAGGAAGGTTTTTGGGTAGGTGTCTACCTGTTCGAACCCTAGGTCTATATCACGTCCTGTATGGGGTATGTGGCTTGTTTTGAAGAGGTAATCCCAAATAGAAAGACTAATACCGAAGTTGACTCCATTTTTCCCTTCTGGAAGTTCTTTTGAATGATGCCATATATGCATGGCAGGGTTGTTGAATATATACTTTAATGGCCCATAATTTATATCAATATTGGCGTGGTTAAGGTGACCAATAGTTGTTTGAATGATATGTACTATAAATACGAATTCAAGATTAAAGCCTCCAATTATTGCTATAGGGAAGTAGGAGAACGATTTATAAACTACATTCTCCATCCAATGGTATCTAAGGTGTGCTGCAAAGCCCATTTCTTTTACACTATGATGTACTTTGTGGAATGACCAGAGCCAAGGTATCTTATGGAGCATTCTGTGAACAAGATAGTGTGTAAAGTCAATGATAATAAAGTAAATGAGCAGCTGAGCCCAGGTAGGTAGATTATTTAAGTGAACAAACCACAGGTCTCCAAGTCCAATTTTTCTACTTATTTCTAAAGTGAGTTGTTCGCCAGCAAAAGCAATTGCAGCAAAGCCTATCATGTAGAAAAAGAAATAATTGAAGAACATATAGAAGGCATCCAAAAAGAAATCTTTTCTAATGCGAGCTTGATTCTTTCTCCAGGGGATTACAATCTCCAATGCATATACTAAAACTGATATCCCTATTAGCCAATAAAAATAATTATCCCATGATGGTGCAGTAATCTGAGCCAGGAACCAATTCCAAAAGCCAGTTAGAGAAGACCAAGCACCTTTTATTATTTCCATGGAATAAAGTTAAATGGTTTGCGAGAATAATTTTGTCGTCGGTTTGTGTCTGTTTAATCTAAGATCAAATGCCATACAAATATTACGTACAAAAGGTTTACCTTTTTCTGTAACAATTAGTTCATTGTCAGTTATTTGCATTAGGTTGTCAGCTGCAAAAGAAGAGAGTCTTTCATTGATTTGATCAAAATAATTCTCATTCTTTGTATTCTTATTCCAACTGGTTTTGAAGTGACACATAATCTCAAGAATGTGTTTTCTAATAAGCAGATCTTCTTCATTAAGTTTGTGACCTCTAAATATTGGTATTTTTCCCTGGTCTATTAATTGATGGTATTCTTTTACTGTTTTTACATTTTGTGCAAAGCCTGTCCAAGAATCACTTATTGAACTCATTCCAAGCCCAATCATTAATTTAGTATTGTTCGTGGTGTAGCCCATGAAGTTTCTGTGAAGCTTTTCTTCGTTGTAGTGGCTGTATAGGTTGTCAGATTTCAAAGCGAAATGATCCATACCTATTTCAAAGTATCCATTGGATTCAAGCGCTTTTTTCCCTTCCTCATATAATGCTCTTTTTTCTTCATTGCTAGGAAGGTCATTATCGTCATAACCTCTAGATCCCACGCCTTTTATCCATGGAACATGTGCGTAAGAATAAAAGGCAAGTCGGTCAGGTCTTAGCTCATTGGTTAATTCAATGGTTTCTAGCATTCCTTCCAGTTTTTGATGAGGAAGCCCAAAAACGATGTCGTGACTGATAGATGTGTAGCCTACTTCTTTAGACCAATTGTGCACCTTTTCAACATTTTCGTAAGGTTGAACTCGATTGATAGCTAGTTGTACAATTGGGTCGTAATCTTGAACACCAAAGCTTACTCTTCTAAAGCCAACATCATAGAGTGATTGCAAGTGTTCTTTTGTGGTGTTATTTGGATGACCTTCAAAAGAAAACTCATAATCTTCTGAAATTTCACAGTTTTCAGTGATGGATTCTATAAGATGTTTAAGAATATCTGGGCTAAAGAACGTTGGTGTGCCTCCTCCAAGGTGAATTTCCTTTATGAGGGGCTTCTCATCAAGTAGTTCTCTATAAAGCTTCCATTCTTTAATTACAGATTCAATATATGGTAATTCGACATCATGTCTTTTTGTGATATGTTTGTGGCAAGCGCAAAAAGTACAGAGGGATTCACAATAGGGCAGGTGGATATAGAGGCTTATTCCATAGGATTTTTCTTTTTGGTATATAGATTTTACCGAAGACTCCCATGTTTTATTGTCTATACCTTCTTTGTCCCAGTAAGGTACTGTAGGATAGGAGGTATATCTGGGGCCAGGTACATTATATTTTCTAATCAGCTCTATATTCATGCTTCTTTTTAATTAAGCTACAAATTTACAAAATCGAAGATGTATCAAAGTCATACACTTGTAAACTGTATTATAATACTATTATAATTAATTAAGTCATCTTCCAAAGCTTTCTTAAGCTATATTTTGTTTGAAGATTATATTTAATAATTCGATTAAAATAAATTTGACTTAGTCGTGTAGATTGCACTACATTTGTAAAAATTAAGACACTATACACTTTACAGGATGCATAGAACAGACAAAGAAAATGAACTCTATAGTCTTCTTCAAAACCTGGAAATAGACCATCAAAAGTTTCAAGTACTCCAACAGTTGATGCAAGAAGGATGGGAGATAGAACAGGCACTCGAGGAAATTAAAGATGTAGACGACAGTTTAGCTTTAGAACTCATACATAAAGGTATGACCAAAGCAGAGGCATATTACGAATTAGATTTAATTGCTGATTAAAAAAAGGGTTGCTTAAAGCAATCCTTTTTTTTGTTTAGTAGGCTCTTTTGATCCATATTATTGGGTTTTCATTCGCATCTAATCTGTCAGATTGCATTATTTCTACTATTCATTGTCTGACTTGAAAGCCTTTTCATTTCTTTTGACAAATAAAATTCTAATCTTTGCTTGTATAATAGGACCAAATTAATTGCATGAAGCGATTTATACCATTTCTTACTTGGATCAAGAGCTATGATCGGAAACAATTCCTTGGAGATCTTCCTGCAGGTATAACTGTTGGTATTATGCTGATCCCACAAGGAATGGCTTACGCAATGATCGCAGGTCTTCCAGAGGTGTATGGTTTATATGCTGCTCTTTTTCCTCAAATTATCTATGCTTTCTTAGGTACATCTCGTCAATTAGCTGTTGGGCCTGTTGCTATGGATTCCTTGCTTGTTGCAGCTGGTCTTAGTGTGATAGCCACAGTTGGCACGGAATACTACATTCTACTTGCTATTTCTCTTGCTCTAATGGTTGGGATTATACAGTTCTTGATGGGTCTGTTTAAGCTAGGTTTTCTAGTTAATTTTCTATCAAAACCCGTTATTAGTGGCTTTACTTCTGCGGCAGCAATTATTATTGCAATGAGTCAACTAAAACACTTGTTTGGCCTTGAATTAACAAGTAGTAATCAAGCTCATATTCTTTTGATGGATGTTTTCCAAAAGCTTGGAGATATTCACATGCTTACCTTTGCAACCGGTGTTGCTGGGATTTTGATTATAAAATTACTTAAGAGGTATTTACCAAAGGTTCCTGCTGCATTAGTCGTTGTGGTTGTCGGAATATGTGTCGTTGCAGGCTTTAATTTTGAAGAAGCTGGTTTGCAGATTGCGGGAGAGATTCCGAGTGGTTTACCTAGTTTTGAAATTCCGGTACTTCGATCGGAGCATTTTAGAGAATTGTTGCCAGTCGCTTTGACTTTGGCTTTAATTGCCTTTATGGAGGCTGTGTCTGTCACAAAAGCAATCGAGCAAAAGCATAAGGATCAAAAGATAAACGCAAATCAAGAACTTATTGCTTTAGGGGCTTCAAATATTGTCGGTTCCTTTTTTCAGTCTTATCCCACAACGGGAGGATTTTCTAGAACGGCTGTAAATGACGAGGCCGGTGCAAAGACTGGGATTGCAGCTTTGATCAGTGCTACTGTAGTAGGATTGACCTTGTTGTTTTTAACCCCTTTGTTTTATAATCTTCCAAAAGCATTATTGGCATCTATAATCATTGTTGCTGTTCTGCGCTTGATAGACTTTAGTTATCCATTGCGTTTGTTTAGGAATAGGAAAGAGGAATTCTTTTTACTGATATTTACCTTCCTTATTACTTTGTTTATAGGTATAAAAGAGGGGATTTTATGGGGTGTTGTTTTGTCCTTGCTCTTGCTTGTTTATAGGACCACAAAACCACACTTGGCAGTTTTAGGGAGAATTTCAGGGACTAAAATTTATAAAAATATTCATCGATTCGAAAATGCTGAGGAACGCCCTGGTATCCTTATTATTCGTTTTGATGCTCAGTTGTATTTTGCCAATGCGGAGTATTTCAAAAAAGCATTGTTGAATGAGATTTCTGACCGATCCGGAAAATTGAAATTATTGATCATAAGTTGCGAAGCAATAAATTATATTGATTCCTCCGCGTCTTCAATGCTTAAAAGGCTATTGGAAAAAATAAGTGGTCAGGATATTCAGATTTACCTTTCTTCTGCAATTGGTCCTTTGAGGGATAATTTAAAGAAAAATGGGATTACAGAGATTATAGGAGAGCAGCATATGTTTAATTCCGTAGATGAAGCAGTTCATACTTTCGAATCGAATGATGGCAGAGATGATGCTGCAATCCAAATAGCCAATCAAACTAATCTAAGCTAAATGCAAAAAGGATGTTCATTTTTAACATCCTTTTCGTCAATTCATTTATATAATCAATAGGGGTAGGAAGGTGTTGAATAACTTCTTTTTAGCCTAAGAATCCCATATAACGTGTGGCTGGAAGCTATCTAGGATTTACTATCCTTGCTTGAGTCTTCTAGTGTTTCTCTCCAGATGTTAGACTTTAGTTCACGCGTGATTTCAATGTCGTCACCTATCATAGCATTGATTTTAGCACTGTAGTTCTTTTGAACATCAAGTGATTGTTTGAATCCTGATTTTGTTTTACTAAAGCGCATAGTTTTGTTGATGTTTAGTCTGTTGGCTTGTTCTATTACATCATGATCAGCACCAATATAGCTGAAGGACCAATTTTCGTTCTCCAGTTCATTGATGATTTTTTTAAGTGTAGGCGAGTCATATTCCTTAGAGGAATTTTCCATGCCATCTGTAAAAATGGTGGTGATGACCATGGAGTTATCTTTGATTTTTTTCTTCAAATTTTGAATAGAATACCCCATTGCATCGTACAGTGGCGTTAAGGATCTAGGCCTGTAGTCTTTATGTGTAATATGCGCAGTTTCTTTTGCTTTTTGACAATCATGAATATGCTTGATGCCTATTCCGTTAAAAGTTATGAGGCTAAGGTGTTGCTTGATTTCTTTATTGTTCTTTGCCTGATGTTTAATGTCATCGATCAATTCGTTGAAATTGCTGATTACACGGTCTCTATCTGGAGTCATAGATCCGCTTTCATCTAATAAGATAAGATTGTAAATGTTCTTTTTTGTTTCTTTCATTTTTTGGGGTTTTATGGTGAAAAAGGGATGTGTTATGGGATTTGGTCATTTGGTTTCTTCGTATTAGAATACAAATCTATGCAGCTGCGACGCAGTGTATTTTCGTACTTAGAATTTTGTGGTTATAAAACAACTTTGATAGCGAATAGTATAATTGCTTAATGTGTGAAACGGAGGAGAAAAAATATTTTTAAGAAGGAGAGGAGTAGGCATAAAAAAAGCAGAAAGCGTAATGCTTTCTGCTTAGTACCCCGGGCGGGACTTGAACCCGCACGGCCCAAAGGCCACAGGATTTTAAGTCCTGCGTGTCTACCAATTCCACCACCAGGGCATGATGTGGAGCGAGAGACGGGATTCGAACCCGCGACCCCGACCTTGGCAAGGTCGTGCTCTA
>JBELIG010000115.1:0-4492 GCA_042091035.1 Sphingobacteriales bacterium
ACTAGGCGGTAAATATAGAGATGGTTCTTTTAATTTTTCAGTAGAGAACTATGAGCTCGGTAGCCAAACTGAGGATGCAAGTGTAAAGATGTGTGCTAATTCTGATAAAGGACAGCATATTCACCTAATTGTAGATAATGAGCCTTATGCAGCTAAGTATACAAGTGAATTTGAACATGAGATAGCAGATGGATCGCATTATATTCTTGCTTTTCTTAGCAGATCATATCATGAGTCTATTAAAAGTGCAAGTTCTTATCAGGCTAGAAAAATGGATATAGAAGATGGTAATGTTGTGGATTTCTCAGAAATTGATCAACCAATGCTGTTTTACTCAAGGCCAAAAGGTACTTACGTAGGTAAAGCAAATACGGACAAAGTTATGCTCGATTTCTTTTTGCTTAATGCCAACATTGGTAGTGATCACTTCGTGAAAGCAGAAATTAACAGTGAAAAAGAAATTTTATTTGATGCTTGGAAACCTGTTTTCTTGGAAGGGCTGCCGATGGGGGATAATAAAATAAAACTAACTTTGGTTGATAAAGAGGGACTTGCGCTTGATGTACCGAATAATCCGGTTGAACGAGTATTTACATTGGCTTCAGATCCATTGGAAATGTAGAATAATTTTTCTTTAAATTATTTTACAATTTTAAATTATATACTATATTTGCATCGCTTTGTTAAAGAAGCGAAACACGGTGGTTGTAGCTCAGTTGGTTAGAGCATCGGTTTGTGGTACCGAGGGTCGCGGGTTCGAATCCCGTCTTCCACCCAAAAGTAAAAACCTGTCAATTTTGACAGGTTTTTTTGTTTATTTCCAGTGCTCCCAGATAATCAGCATTGCTAATGTATCGAGTTTGCAATAATTCCTCAAGGCTATTTCATAAGAAGCCTTTAAAGTCTTATCCTCTCTAGCTTTTCCAAATAACATATCTTCATAAGCACGCATAGCTCCGGTACCTTCATTTACAGTTTCTGCATGCTCAAGGATATCAATTGAGGGAAGGTTTTTGTAGGGATCTTCAATATGATTTTCCTTGTCTAA
Source organism: Sphingobacteriales bacterium (assembly GCA_042091035.1). Lineage (GTDB taxonomy): Bacteria > Bacteroidota > Bacteroidia > Chitinophagales > Saprospiraceae > AM-2324. Next base: position 1,049 of record JBELIG010000115.1, read on the forward strand.
GGAAAGTAAATTAATATTTGTGTTGAAGTTTTCTAACCAAGTGGTGGTACGTTTTGATTTATTAGATTTTAAGACAGCAGGTAAGGTCCATTTTATAGATGTTCTGCCTTTCATATAGGGATGAAAATACTGCTGAAGACATAATGCGGCCATATCTACTAAAGCTCCTGTATCTTTATCATTCAATTTTACAATAATTTCTAACCATCCCTTGAGTGCTGGGTTATTGTATTTGTATCTATCCATTTGCTTATAGATATTCCGCAAGGTTGTATTTTCATGTGGAGACCACATTAGAACCGTTCCTGTAGTTCCAATTTGAGCCATCAATGATTCAGCAAACTTGAAACTAGGAAAAGTTGGTTCTAGATTAAGCCATTCTGTATGCAATGGCTCAGCACCCTCATATGGAATCGTGTGGCAACTCCATTGAAAGGCACTCATTTCGTAGGGTTTCATACCTTTATGAAAGGGTAGTGCACTTGTTGATGTTTCGAAGTCTATAAAATGCAGTGGATATTTCCAAGACTTTATAGTTGCACTTAATTCGGGGCCGAACCATTCAGTATTCGATTTAGTATTTTCAATTTGAATCAATTGTCTTTCTCCCCATTTCCCCTTTAGAGCTTCTAGTGGAACATCAAATATGCTTGATTTCTTTTCTTCGATCAGTTGGTTCACAAGTGGAGCTTTTGTTCCCCCAATATTCCCAATACGAAATAGGTCGTCTAAAGGTGTATTGCTTGAAGGCATATGAGCCCAGCATTCATTTTTTCCAGACTGTCCGTACTCGCATTTAAAACACTTTTTGCTGATATTAGGCTTGATTTTTGTGATTTCAGGACTAATGCTTTTTTCGAGTTTCTCTAGATCTTTTCTTAATCTTGGGATTTCTTTATTTATAGCATCATCGACAGCAACTTTAGTAAGGAGCTGATCTTCTATGAGTTTAGATTTACTCCCATCATAGACAATGTCAAAAAAGTTAAACCCATTTTTTGTTTTAAAATCAATAAGCTTGAACATGGAGTTCAAGCCTTCGATAGAAGTTGATTTACTTTTATCGGGCGCTAATACATAGCATTCAATCTTATGATTAGGATAAATTTCTTCAACAATTATTTTTTGAAAAGCAATATCAGGGATTAGCTCTTTCCATTGAGATTCTACTTTCTTCGCTGGGTCATAGCCCTTTGATTTGACTTCAATGAGTTGTATGCGTTCCCCATCTTTTATGAGTATATCAATAACACCAAGCTTATTGCCGGATTTGAATGCAGCTTCAAAGATAGTGCAGGAGTCTTTTTGGAGCTCAACTTGGGTTTGTTTTATTGCCTGTTCGACACCAGTGCTATTATCTATTCGAATGCCTTCTTCAAAATATAAAGTTGCCATTTTCCCAACTGCATAGCCACCTTCCGCTAGGTACTCAAGGTATTCATTGTCTTCCTTTGAGGAGCTATAATTCATTTTTCTGTAGTATAGCTTTGTTGGGCAATCATTACCTACTTTGAAGTCTGTTTTGGACAGTATGTTTTTTAGATTCATTTAGCTTGGAGTTTTGTTTAGCTTTTAGGTAGGGCTAAGTTAGTCAAATATATTTTTTTGTTCTAAAACTAAGCAGCTAGTCATCGTGTTTAAGTCATAAATCTATATACAACCTAATAAATTTTTAGTCTGCGGAATCTTCCGCTTTTTCATTTTTTTCTAAAGAGTTAATGGAAATTTTATATTTTTGTTTACTTTTTTAGATTAAAAGCTAAACAAAAAACATATTATGTTGATTTTTAAGAGATCGATTATTTTTTCTATTCTTTTTTTGATGGCCTCATCGGGGCTTTTCGCACAGTCGGGTGTGATAGAGGGCTCAACGGTAAACAAATTTAATAATGAGCCTTTACCTTTTGTTACTCTTTTAGTAATTGGGACTGATAATGGTGTTGTTTCCGATATTGATGGAAACTACAAAATAGAGGGGCTTTCTCCTGGTTTATATGACATACGTGCATCTTTTGTAGGGTTTGACGAGCTTACTGTATTCGAAATTCAGGTCACAAATTCCAAGCCTACGGTTGTAAACTTCGAACTTGTTGAACGGAGTACTTCTCTAGATGAAGTTGTAGTTACAGCATCTCCTTTTGTTAAAACAGAAGAAAGTCCAGTTTCATTAAGAAGTATTGGTGTTGCAGAGATTCAGCGTAACCCTGGTGGTAACAGAGATATTTCTAAGGTTGTGCAATCTCTTCCTGGAGTGACCTCTACCGCTAATTTTAGAAATGACCTTATTATACGTGGTGGTTCGCCAAACGAGAATAGATTTTACCTTGACGATGTAGAGGTTCCAAATATCAATCACTTTGCTACACAAGGAGCAAGCGGTGGACCTGTTGGTTTGATCAATGTGAATTTTATCCGTGAAGTTGATTTTTACTCTGGTGCATTTCCTGCCAATAGAGGTAATACACTAAGTTCTGTATTCAATTTTAAGCAAAAGGATGGTCGATCTGATAAGTTGGGACTTTCATTTACAGCTGGTGCCTCTGATGTAGGTTTGACATTGGAAGGACCGATAGGAGAGAAGACAACTTTTTTATTCTCTGCTAGAAGGTCTTACCTGCAATTTTTGTTTGCCGCGCTTGAACTACCTTTTTTACCTACATACAACGATTTTCAGGCCAAGATTAAGACTAAAATCAATCAGCGTAATGAAATCTATTTCATAGGCCTTGGTGCTATTGATGAATTTAGATTGAACTTAGATGCTAATGAAACGGAAGATCAGCAATACTTGCTGGATAATCTTCCTGTATCTCCCCAATGGAATTATACAAATGGGCTAGTGTACAAGCATTATCGAGATAATGGATATTGGACAGCTGTACTTAGCCGAAATATGCTAAACAATGAATCCAAGAAGTATTTAAAGAATGACGATTCAGATGAAAATAATTTAATATTAGATTATGCATCTCAAGAGTCAGAAAATAAATTTCGCTTAGAGAACACTACCCGTGTAGCAGGTTGGAAGATTAATACAGGATTTGGTTATGAAGGCGTTCGATACACCAATAATTCTTTTATAAAGGTTGCAACACCTCTTGGGCCTGAGGATGTGTTTTTTGATTCAAAGGTTTATTTTAATAAATACTCTGTATTTACCCAACTCTCAAAGAAATTATTAGATGATAAATTAGCCGTTTCGGTTGGAGCGAGAATGGATGGGAATAACTATTCAACGAACATGTCTAACATGCTTGACCAGTTTTCTCCCCGTCTATCTCTAGCATATAACTTGAGTCCTAATTTTGCATTGAACGCAAATGTCGGAAGGTACTTTCAATTGCCTCCTTATACGGTATTGGGGTATAGAGAAGCAGATGTATTATTTAATCAAGAGAATGTGGACTACATACAAGCTGATCATGCTGTACTTGGCCTAGAGTA
>JBELIG010000115.1:4592-9854 GCA_042091035.1 Sphingobacteriales bacterium
AAAAAATGGTTCTTCGATAAATTTACTTTGAATCTGTACTTTGATATAGAAAATATATTCGGAAACGCGGTTGGATCTCCAATTATGCTACTTGATCGTGAATTGGATGCAGATGGTCTACCAATTGGACCGGCATTGATTGAAAACCCTACCGATCCAATTGGAGAACAGCGCTATAAAGTAAAACTTCAAGATGTTACTCAAGGTACACCAATACCAAGTTTGGGTATACTATTTGAAATCTAAAAAATAACTTTAACAATTAATTACTTTAAGGGGATCTTGTAAAAGATCCCTTTTTTATTTTTTGAAAATATTCTTTTGATGTTGGATAGACTCCTGGTGTATAGCCTTAAACAAGCTGATTGTAAATTCTTCACTTAGATCCTCTTGTTTTCCTTCTAAAATCATTTTGCCTAAAATCTCATTCCAACGCTTAGATTGAAGTACAGCCACATTATGCTCTTTTTTCAATCGACCAATTTCCTCTGCTGTTTTCATTCTTTTTCCCATCAATTCTATAATCTTTTGGTCTATTACATCAATATGCGATCTTAAGAGATGAAGCGAACTATTGTATGCAGTGGCAGAGTCTGTGGTTTTTCTGATCTTAAGATGATTGTAGATTTGTATTAGCGTTGCTGGTGTGACTTGCTGGGCAGCATCACTCCAGGCATTATCAGGGTCGATATGTGATTCGACCATGAAGCCATCATAATTAAGGTCTAAACCAGTTTGACAAAGATCTGCAATCAAATCTCTGCGTCCAGCGATATGAGAGGGATCTAGTATAAGTGGTAGATCTGGAAACCTATTCTGAAGGTCAATTGGAATCTGCCATTGTGGATTATTTCTATACTTTGATTTTTCATAGATTGAAAATCCTCTGTGGATGACACCTAAATCTACGATATCCGCTTTATAGAACCTTTCCACAGCACCAATCCATAGAGAGAGGTCTGGGTTGACGGGGTTTTTGACTAGGACGGTTTTTCCAGTTCCTTTCAGTGCATTAGCAAGATCTTGAACGATAAATGGATTTACTGTGGTTCTTGCACCGATCCACAGTATATCGACATCGTGTTCTAGTGCCAATTCAACATGATGCGGAGTAGCAACCTCTGTTGTTGTCTTAAGTCCTGTCTCTGCTTTTGCTTTTTGTAGCCATTTTAGACCTATAGCTCCAACTCCCTCAAAATTGCCAGGTCTTGTTCTTGGTTTCCATATACCTGCTCTTAGCACCGAGGTGCCAGAATCTTTTAACTGATGTGCAATTTTTAATACCTGGTCTTCGGTCTCTGCACTGCAGGGACCAGCTATTAAAAGAGGTTGTTCTTGATTGAAGTCCGAAAGCCAGTTTTTGAATGCTTTATTATTTTCCATTATGCTAATCCGTTTAATATTTCCTTCAATTGATTTGTATGTTCTATTTCATTGAACACTGCATTAAAATCGTCTGATTCAATAAGTGTTTTAAATTGTTTGAGATTTTGAATGTATTCTTCAAGTGTCTCAAGTATATTTTCTTTGTTTTCTCTAAAAATAGGCGTCCACATGCTCGGAGCACTTTTTGCAAGTCTAACTGTAGATTCAAATCCACTTCCAGCAAGGTCAAAGATATCTCTTTCATCTTTCTCTTTTTCTAGAACAGTTTTGCCAAGCATAAAGGATGAAATATGCGATAAGTGAGAAACATATGCAATATGCTTGTCGTGTGCAATAGGGTCCATATAGCGCAGACGCAGACTCATTTTTTTAAATATTTCTAAAGCCTGCTCTTGAAGTTTGAATGCAGTTTTTTCAACCTCACATACAATCATTGTTTTTTGCTCAAACAAGCCTTGGTGTGCAGCTGATGGTCCTGAAAATTCTGTCCCTGCAATAGGGTGGCAGGCTAAGAAGTTTCTGCGCTTTGGGTGAGAAGCAATTGTTGCACATATTTTAGATTTTATTGAGCCCATATCAATAATCAGACAATCCTCATTTATTTGATCTAAGCAATTGATTAAAAGACTGTTTATATGATCGACAGGTGTTGCTATAACAATGAGGTCAGCGTCTTTTATATCTTTATTCTGTCCTTCGAAATCAATAAGTTTTAGCTCAAGTGCTTCTTGAACATGTGCTTTGCTTTTATCTATTCCTCCAAAAGAAGCATTTGGGAAAATCTGTTTAAGGTCAAGATTAAAGCTTCCTCCTATAAGGCCTAATCCTATGGTAATTATATTATTCATAATAGACGGTCTAGTGCTTTTTGTAATAAAGGAATTGGCGTGCATAAAGAAAACCTTATATAGCCTTCTCCTCCTGTTCCAAATACAGATCCGGGTGTAATAAATAGCTTATGTTTAGATAGGATTTTATCTGAAAAATCGATAGCATTTTCGTCTACGGGGATTCTTGCCCAAAGGAACATGCCTGACTTTTCTCTTTTAAAAGTACAATCAAGTTTTTCTGCTATCTCACAAAGAATTTTATGTCGATCGGAATACTCTTGATTCAATGAATCAATCCAAGTTTGTTTAGTTTGAAGCGCTTTGATTGCTCCTTTTTGGATTCCCAAGAACATACCAGAATCCATATTGCTTTTTACTCGTAATATATTGCTAATATGATTCGCATGACCAAGCACCATGCCAACTCTCCAGCCAGACATATTAAATGATTTACTCAAGGAATTCAGTTCAAGACAATGATTCATTGCACCGGGTAGACTAAGTAAACTCAAAGGTGTCTCATTTAAGATAAGACTATAAGGATTATCATTAACCAGCATAATAGAATGCTTTTTGGTAAATGCAATAAGTTTTTCGAAGATACTCCTGTTGGCAACTGCACCTGTCGGCATATTAGGATAATTAATCCACATGATTTTAACTTGGTTCAAGTCAAGTTTTTCTAATGCTTCAATATCTGGCAACCAGTTGTTTTCAGCTTTTAAATCATAGCTTATAGTTTCTGCCTGTAGCAACTTTGTAACAGAGGAATATGTAGGATAGCCAGGATTTGGAATCAAAACTTTGTCTCCTGGATTTAAGTAAGTCATAGAGATATGCATAATTCCTTCTTTACTGCCCATAAGGGGTAGTATGTCGGAGCTTGGATCAAGGCTTACTTTAAATTGGTTTTTGTAAAAATCTGCTATCGCTGACCTAAGTGCAGGAATTCCTTTGTAGGATTGGTAGCGATGACCTTTTAGATCGCTACTGCACAGATGTAGCGCTTCTACTGCCTCTGGGGGAGGTGGTAGATCCGGACTGCCTATTCCAAGGTTTAATATTTCTTGTCCCTGCTCAATGAGCAGTTGTACTTCCCGTAGTTTTTTTGAGAAGTAATACTCCTGAACATTGTCTAATCGTTTTGCAAGTTTAATCATGATTTTGCAGTTTTGTACACACCTAGAATTTTGAACGCTTCAGCCATGATCTCAATGATGGATATTGCTTTTTTGAATTCAGCATACTTTTCAAAAGTTACATCAACAAAAAAAGCGTATTTCCAGGGTTTTTCGATCTTGGGTAATGACTGGATTTTGGTTAGGTTAAGTTTACAATCGCTCATCACATTCAGAACTGTTGCAAGGCTTCCGCGCTTGTGGTCAAGTTCAAATTTTAGTGATGCTTTATCATATTTGGTATTGCTTGGAATGTTTGTATTGTTTTTATTTAGGATAACAAATCGAGTTTGATTTTTTTCCACGGTCTGTATACCTTCCTGAAGTATATTCAAGTCAAATAAATCACTTGCTTGTAAAGAAGCTATAGCTGCTATTCCCATTTTATTACTTGCTGCTATTTCTTGAGCAACGGCTGCAGTGTCTTTTGCCTCCACAAGTTTAAGGCGTGGATGCTGGTCAAAGAATTTCTTGCATTGCAACAAGGCCATAGGGTGGGAGTGTACTTCCTTGATATCTGATAAGCTTTGGCCGTTTAATGCCATTAGATTATGTTTGATGTTTAGGTAGTATTCTCCACTGATATTTAAATTGTTATGGTCGATTCTTGCGTAGTTCGGTATGATCGAACCTGCAATTGAATTTTCAATAGCCATAACTGCCTCCTCACAGTCACCAGATGTGATTGAATGAACGACTTCATCAAAACTAAGGCAGTACCTTATTTCAATGGGATCTTTGTAAAATTCTGTTCCTACTATATGGTGGAAAGACCCTTCTATACCTTGTATTGCAATTTTCTTTGTCATAGGCCAAAAAAAAAGCCCGATATATAAATACCGAGACTTTAATGTTATTATTATTTATGTTATCACATATATCAAGTCTCAGTTTCTTTAGGATAAAAGAAATAAAAGAAAAAATAATATGTGCAGAAATTTTTCATACTTTATTGTTGATATCAATATATTAATAATAATTAATAAACAGAACTAATTTATTGGTAAATATGATGACATAATTAAAGTATTGTTCATCAAATAGTTATCAGGTTGAGCTATTGGTACCCTTTCACTTTAGTATTTAAGGAATAATGTGCTTGAATACTACCTTGATTATTGTCATTTACTTTAAATAGGATATTTCTAGATCCTCAAGAGTGTTTTGTTATAAATTTGGCATCTTTTATTTTATCCCATTAGTTTTTTGAGTTCTTCGGTTAATTATTCCTATTTTCTATTCAAATATTTTCTTAAATCTGCTATTAATATGAATCTAAAAAAGTACTATTTACTTATCTGTGTTCTGGGACTTTTTTGTATGACCTCCTGTGATAAAAAGCCACCTGCATTTGAAGAAATGGAAGAGGGGCTTTACCCAAACGAATGGATTATGTCTCAACGTATGTATCCCCATGCAGAGGTAGACTATAAGACTGTAAAGGAATCAAGAAAGATTGCCATGGAAGAATTCCAGGAATCTTTAAGTGCTCGTTCTGAGAATGTGGAGTGGGAATTTGTTGGACCGAATAATGTAGGGGGGCGAATAACAGATTTGGCTATTTCTCCAGATAACGACAATCATATTTATTTCGGAACAGCTGTTGGTGGTGTTTTTAGAACAACAGATCGAGGTGAATCCTGGGAGAACATCACAGATGGATTTGATATAGAACCATCCATAGGGAATATCGCTATAGCTCCAAGTGATGCCAGTCGTATTTATCTTGGTTCTGGTGAGGCCAATGGTTCAGCAACTTCAGGAGCCTTTTTTGGTAATGGTGTTTTTCGATCAAATGATAGTGGAGATAATTGGGAATATATTGGTCTTGAAAATAGTGGCCATATTGGACGAATTGTTGTTGACCC
>JBELIG010000116.1:0-9821 GCA_042091035.1 Sphingobacteriales bacterium
ATTTCTTAGCAGAAATGGATAATCTAGTACATAAAGGCTTTGAACTGACCTTATTTCAAGTGGATGATCGTATTCGTAGTATTGAGCCTTATCGATATGGGATGTCTGTAGCAAGTGCTAGGGGAGGAGGTACCAACTTTAATTCAGCAATTCAGTATATTGAAAAGGGGGATAGCTATGACGGTTTGCTCTTGTGTACCGATGGCTTGTTGCAATTTAAACCCCAAGTTATAAATATGAATCATTTGTGGATATTAGAGGATCAAAAGGCTTTGCCCTTTGATCTTGGAGTATCCAAAGTACATTTAAAGGCCTAAGAGAATGACAGACAAAGAGCAGTATATGAATTCTGTACAGGTGACTTCTTTTTTAAAGAAACATCTAAAATATGTTTTCTCAAACGATGGTTTTTCTAGTGATACGCACACGCCAATTTGTTTATGGGGTGAGGCTGGTATTGGGAAAACGGAGCTTGTAGGCGATCTTGTACGTGCTTCAGCTTGGTCGTTTGTGCATTTGTCTTTAGCGCAGATTGAAGAATCTGGCGATATCCTTGGCTTACCTTATTTAAAAGATACGGAGAAGGGCAAGAAAACAGCTTTTGCGAAGCCAGAATGGGTGCCGGATACTCCAGGCCCAGGCGTATTATTGATCGATGACTTTAATCGGGCGGATACGAGAATATTGAATGCTTTTATGGAGGTTTTTCAGTTTTACAGAACAAGTAGTTGGTCACTTCCTAAGAATTGGTTTATCATCCTTACTGCGAATCCAATGAGCAGTCAATATTATGTTCAAAAAGTTGATCAAGCCGTCATGGATCGGATTATGCACATACATATGCGATTTGATCTGGATGCATGGATTTCTTGGGCAGAAGATCAAGGTTTTGATCAGCACTTGCTGTTCTTTCCAATGTTGTTTCCTGAACAATTTGAGCAGAGTACCTTGAGTCCACGCGCATGGTCAAAGCTTTTTAGGCATCTTTCTGCATTAGATGATAAGGATGACGATCAAAAAAAGATCTTAATAAATATGGCACTTCCAAAAGAAGAAGCTGTGTTTTTTATGCAGTTTATGCAAGCCAATCAAAGACCTTTACTTAGTCCTGATCGATTGATCGACTTGTCCCAAGAGCAGATGGATGCTTATCTGGAAGATTTAAAGGGGAAATATCAGCAACCTCTTTTACTTCATGCAATTGGGCGATCTATTCTTACTTATCTTAAGGAAAGCTCTATTCGGTCGCATGCTGGAAAAACCTTGAATAGGTTTTGGTTGAGCAAGCATTTGCCTGCCGATATTCGATTGGAGCAATTAACTTATTTGGAAAAGGGTCTTAACAATACAGAGAAAAGTCAATTTGGATTATCTGAAATTCAAGACCTTATGCTTGAATTAAGAGATTAGTTATCTGTTCTTTAAAATTAAAATGAGTATTTATTTTGGATATAATTGAATCACATATTGTGCCAGAGGGTGTTGAAAAAGTCCGACTATCTGATTACGGACGTGGTGTTTTTAAGTTGTTGCCTTCCCGAAAAGGATTTAAAAAGGCAATACTTCGAGGTGATATTCTTGTAAATGGTGCAGTGGCTGAAACGGGGCATTGGGTGAAATCAGGAGAGGAGATTTCACTACAAAGCACATCTAAACGATCCCTGAAAGTACTAGAGAAGGCAGTTCCAGTAGTATATGAAGATGAACATATTGCTATAATAAATAAGCCGGGTGGTTTAGTGGTAAGTGGAAATTCATTTCAAACCTTGGTAAATGCCCTTCCTTTTAATCTTAAAGAATCTGCAGAAGAAGATCGCCTGCCAATCTTCTATCCAGTCCATCGTATCGATGCTCCTACCTGTGGTCTTGTCATGATTGCTAAGACAAAACGAGCTCAATTTAAATTGGGTCGTATGTTCGAAGAAAAAGAAATAGAAAAAACATACAGGGCAGTCGTCCATGGCAAACTGGAACAGGATACTGGGGAATTAAACTTTTCTATTGATGGAAAAGAATCGGTTTCGTATTTTGACTGTGTAAAGCGTTCAAAATCTAAGCGATTTGAGTATTTAAGTATTGTCGATCTAAAGCCTAAGACTGGTCGAACCCACCAATTAAGAATACATATGAGTAATTTGGGACATCCAATTCTTGGGGACAAATTATATGGGATTTCTGGTAAGATACTTCACGCTAAAGGACTTTTTCTTTGTGCTAGTCGACTGCGGTTTAAGCATCCCATCAGTGCACAGGATTTAGATATAGGAATCAATACACCGAATAAGTTTGATTACTATGTAAATCGAGAGGCGAAGCGTTTTGACTTGGATAGCTAAGCTCAAGGCTGTTCGTTTGGATTAAAGTAGTATCTTTAGCATTTTTCTAAGCATATGGAATCAATAAGTATAAATAAGTTTATTAGTAGCACAGGATTTTGCTCTCGAAGAGCAGCAGATAAGCTGTTGGATGAGGGGCGCGTGCAAATCAATGGAGTGCTCGCTAAGAAAGGGAATCGGGTAGTAGAGGGAGATAAAGTGCTTATCGATGGCAAAGACCTGAAGCAAAAAGAAGAACCTGTTTACATTGTTTTGAACAAACCTGTAGGTATTACTTGTACAACGGACCTCAAGGACAAAGATAATATCATCGATTTTTTAGATTTTCCCGGACGTATTTTTCCTGTAGGTCGTCTAGACAAGCCTTCTCAAGGACTAATTATTCTGACAAATGATGGAGATATTGTAAATAAGATCCTCAGAGCCGGTAATGCACATGAAAAGGAATATTTGGTCACCGTGACAACTCCAATTACAAGGGCTTTTCTGACTGGAATGGCTGGTGGAGTTCCTATTCTTGACTCCATGACTAAAAAGTGTAGCATCAAGCAGATAAATAAAAACAACTTTTCTATTATCCTAACGGAAGGTATGAACCGTCAGATTAGAAGGATGTGTGAGTATTTTGATTATAAAATTAGTCGCTTGAAAAGAACTCGAATCATGCATCTGAATCTTGATGATTTGCCAATTGGACATTGGCGATATTTGACAGATAGTGAACTACAAAAACTAAAGAAGTCTGTTGAGTTTTCCTCTAAGACTGCCGATTGATATTGAACCTAATAAACTATAAGTCCGTCGAAATTCTTGTTGCCTTTATTAAGAAATTTACTTCTTGTAAGTCAATTATATGTATGGTTTATGAAGTTATTTAATACGCTATTTCTCGTTTTATTTCTAATGAAAATTGTACCTGCTCAGGAGGTTGATTCCGACGGGTTTGACGGTCGTTTTGCGCTTGGCTTAGATGGTAAACAAATACTTTTTGGTTATCCTAATTCACAGCCAACTTCCTTCTTTATGGTTCGTTTAGAGAAACCTACTGGAGGTTATATGTATGCTACAAACAAGCAGCAAACGAAACAGAAAGCTACACTATTAAAATCAACTGCGGTCTCTTTGTTTAGAGATGGTGTAAAGATTCAGCAAAATAGGTTTCAGTTTTCAGTATTTGATATAGTCCAAGAGATAATTCCTTTGAACAACATGCAGCAGCCTGCGCTATTTGGAGAGTTGGTAAAGCAGTTTCAGGTATTATATCGAGTTGAAAATCGAACAAAGCAAACCTACAAAATGGGCTTTGCTCAATTCTTAGATTTTAAGATAGATGACAATGATGCATGTCGGGCGGAGTTGGGTAATGAAAGAATTACTAAAAGTTCTGTTATTCTTCCTAGTTCTGAAGACAGTCGTATTCGATTGTTTAATACTGATTATAATCGAGATGGATTTGTGGGGGAACTTCAATTTCGTTCTGATAAGATCAATGTTAAAGCACCCGAGCGAATTTATTTAGGGGATTTCAGAGATTTAGAGGGCGCAATATGGAATTGGCAATTAAAAAAGAAGGACTACTTAGATGCTGCTTTAGTCCTGGAGTGGGCCGATGTGTCTATACAAGGAGGCTCAAACTATGTGCACAGTTTTTTGATAGGTATACCTGAGTTTGTAGCTGGAAGTTTTGATCTTTTAGGGTATACAGGTTCTGAGGAAAAAGACTTTATTCATCATACACTTTACTTTGAACTTGGATCTAGCAGTCTTTCGGAAATACAGGTAAAGAACCTTGATGAACTCTTAGCGGATAAGTCTATTCGAAAAATACATATTAGTGGATTCTCAGATCAGTTAGGGACTAATGAACAATGTGATCGGGTATCTAAGAATCGAGCTGAAAGCGTTCGTCAATTCTTAACAAAAAACATAGCTGCTGATTTTGATACTGAACTTTATTACTTTGGTAAAAGTAGGGCAGGTATTCTGACTGAAGAGCAATTGAAATCAGGTAATGAAAAGGATAGAAGGGTGGATCTTTTAGTTGAGTTGTGGTAAGGTGAACGACGTATTAAATTTTTTTTATTGCAATGTTTTTGTTTATATTCACAAGACACAACACAATACTCTAAATACTTGGTAATCCAAATCTTGTAATAACACAAAACAAATTATAGTTTGAAAAAACTAATTACTACCATATTTAGAGGTCCTTCTGATAAAGACCTTTCTGATAAATCTATTTTGAATAACACGGGCCGCCTTAGGCAAGAATTCGTTCGTATTCTTTATGATGTTATGATTTTGGCTTCTTTTAATAAAGATTCCTTTGAGCTTGTAGATGTGAAATTGATGAATACAGTGCTTAATGAGCTTTCCATGGAAAATCTAAATAAGGACTGGTTGCTGAAAAGAATTATGCTTCATCAAAATAATAAATTTGATCTTGATGGAATATTAAATGATTTCAAAGACCACCTTTCCCAAAAGCAGAAAGAACTTTTAATCGAGGCGGCACTTATAATTACTCGGACGGACCAAGTAATATCTGATAAGAACCTGAAACTACTTGTAAGTTTGGGTCAGAAATTCGAGTGGGATGCTTCAAGACTTAAAGCATTTATTACCAAAGCACTTTAGATTATCTTCCTTTTTTCCTTTATGCAGTTACATTTTTAAAAAATAGTTAGAGCAAATCTGTTTCTTTGCTCAAGCTTCTGTATTTTTATAAAGTAAGAAGTAAGGAAAGAAGCTTAGAGTTGATGGCCCCCGCTCGGTCATGGGAAGTGGTGCAGGCCCTGTCAATATTATACATGTAAAACAAGTCAATAAATAATCCTGATATGAAAAATTGGTTCGGAATCATACTGTTGGTATCGCTGATCTTTGCTTGTCAATCCAAATCGGATCAATCATCAAATGGTCAGAAGGCATCTGTCGTTGAAAAACTTGAGGCTACTGCATTTAAGACTGCTTTACAGGCGGATGATTCGGAAAAAATAATTCTCGATGTGCGAACAGCCAAAGAGTTTAATTCTGGAGCAATCCCAAATTCTATCAATATTGATTATTTGGCTGATGGATTTGGAGAGTCAGTTGATGGTTTGGATAAAAGTAACACTGTCTATATATATTGCCAAGGAGGTGTTCGATCTAGCAAGGCTGCTCGTATTATGGAAGATAAAGGCTTCGAGAAGATTATCGAGTTAAAGGATGGTTTTTCTTCGTATTAAGGGTTTCTTCTCTTTCTAAATCGTTGAGCAATAGAGTATATAAAAATATTGAAAGGACTGATAAGGCAAATTATACTGATTATAATAGTCGTTTTTTTGATCAGTTCTTTCAGTATTTCTCTTTCTTCAGGAATTTGAGTTTGCAAGAATTGCAGCAAAAGATATGCACCAAGCCCAAGCCCAAGTATTATTGAAATAGCAACACTTGGTTTCTCTTCCTTGAGTTTATTATATTTTGAAAAAAGACTCATCTTGCCTGGATTCCTTTAAGTGAATAACGAAGGTTCCTATCTTCCGTGTGCACAATGTTAATGAAAAAGTGTGAGCTTTTAAGGAGATCGATTCTTATAGCACCACCATTTATTTGAAAGCTTCCTTTTTTCAATGTTCTTCCTAATAGGTCAGACATTAGGTATTTGTAATTTCCTTTGGGTAATTCTTTCACCAAAAGATAATCTTTATACTGTTCGAAGTATATGTTTTCATTTGAAGGAGAAGCTACTTTGTTGATCCAATCATGCTGCAACACCCAAATATCGGACAAGCCATAATTATTTGCTACATCAATGTCTGTTGAATAAGAACTCCCCCCAATGAAAAGTGTATTGTTAACATTCAGTAAGCTTTGAGCTACGTCTTCATTACTGCCACCGAATGTTCTAGTCCATTTTGTGTTTAGTTCGAGATCAAATGCACGAATCCAATAATCTGTGCCTCCATAAGTACTGACTCCATTTAGAGCTGACTTTGTAAATCCTGCGCTTATAATCTGTTCGTCTATGATCAAAAAATCATTAATTCGGTCAGAGAGTAGTCCCCCTGTGTTGACTTGTTTTAAAAGATCACCGTTTGCGGGATCTACTACAAATATGAATCCATCTTCTTGTCCAATTTGCAGACCATCAAAAGTATCTGTATTGGAAAATGTACTGCCAGCTATGAAAAGTTTATCATTGTGATAGAGGATTTTTTTCCCTTCATCAAAAGAATTTCCTCCATAGCTTTTTTGCCACAGCAGATCTCCTTCAGCTGTTGTTTTGATGATCCATATATCTTTTAAGCCATAATTAAGGTCGAGATCCATATCATCGGATAAGGCATATCCGGTTAGATAGACATTTCCTAAAGGGTCCTGTGTATGATCTAAAGCTTGTTCTCCATCTGTCCCTCCGAATTTTGTTTCCCAGACTAGTTCTCCCGCTGCATTAGTCTCGAGCAGCCAAACGTCTTGGTTCGAGTGTCTATTAGGGTTTTGCTTTAACAGGTTCTCATTATCCACTGCACCGCTTATTATTAAATTACCATTTGGCTTTAAGCTTATGGTGAAAAACTCATCATCTTCTGCTTCTCCATATGTTTTGCACCATTGCAATTCTCCGGATTGACTGATTAGGCATAGCAAGCCTTGTTCACTACCGTTGCCATCGATAATATCAAAATCTGTTGAAATGCTTTTTCCCGCTAGATACCAATCTCCAGTATTTGTTTGTACTGCAGATCTGAATTCATCATTTGCTGATCCACCTATGTTTAGTGACCAGTCTATATTTCCCGACAGGTCAGTAAGTATTACAAGAGCATCTTTTTGACCAATATAGCCCTGAATATCTTGGTCTTCTGATATGGTGCTTCCTAATAGGAGCAAACTATTATTAATTCCTCCTTTGATCTGAACGAGTTCATCTATGGAAGAACCACCATAGTTGTTTTCCCAAACGATCTGGCTAGTAGCGAAAGTTGGAATCGACAGAAAAAGAAAAAAGAGCTTGACTTTCATTGAGTTACTTTTTGGTCTAACGCATTTCTGTGTGCTTTTCTATCCATGCTCGAGCTCTATTAACAGCATTTTTTCTAACATCTAAATAAAAGAGGTTGTAGTCACCGATGTGATAATTCTTTCTGAAAAAGAATTTAGAACCTTTGAAGGCTGGCTTTTTCATCCAGATCAAACCTTCTTGTTTTTTAGCTTCACAAATACCTGGCTCAAGAAGGTCAAAGTCTAAGAGGACTGCTCCAAGGTGCTGTTCTTTTGATGCATCTTCATCTGTCCATGTTATTGGATTAGTGTTTATATATTCTGTCAAATAGCTAAAATGATTGTCTGGGTAGTGGCCTTCTTCAAAGGTCCTCCAACTGCAAATACAAGACACTTCAGTAGGGTAGCTACAGGGTTTTAAAGATTTATAGTAAAATGCTGGCACACCAATACCAACAAGATATGCTGCCACCATTTGATCCTCTAAATCAGTCCCATCAATCAGTTCTCTGATCAAACGCATACAGTGAGTCGTACCTTGTGAATGAGAAGCAATTATAAAAGGCTTTCCTTGGTTGTGATGTTCCATGTAATACAGAAATGCTTCTTTTACATCTTTGTAAGCCAATTCAAATGCTTTTGTGCTTGCAGGTGGATTATCAGAAAAGTAAGCGCCAATATGTGCTTGTCTATACCTTGGGGCATAGATGTCACCTACTGCATTGAAAATACTAGCCTGATTTTTCATAGAAGCAGATTCAATGCGCTCATTGAGCTTCTCGTCATCAATTGGCGCATTCCAAAGATCATCACTCTTTTTTTGCCAATAAATGGTCGGATATACAAAGAATACATCTGCAAAATTATTCAAGTCTTCTGCTTGCAGTGGTTTGGGAATCAGGTCTGAAGAATCAGATTTTGAGGGATGAGCAGCCCAAAGGTCTATATTGGAATAGTCCAATCTGTTATTGGATTCTGGTGCTTCCCATTGTTTTGGAACCTTGCCTTTACAGGAACATAATAGGATTCCAATAAATAGGATCTTGGGCAGAAGTGCTTTTTGCATGATTAAATTCTTTGACTTTACAATGTATACAAGTTACAATTCCCAATTGCCAATTGTTGTATTCAAATAAAAAAACCCGGTCAAGTGACCGGGTTTTTTTTATTTAAGAATTGCTCTTAGAATATTCTTTGCTATTAGGTATGTCGGTCTGACACCACTGATGCCAAGACTCCCAGATGCTAATGTTTGACCGGATTCTAGTGGATTATCCGAGGCATAATATGCATAACGGACTTTTACATTTTCTGAAATGTTATTGCGTATCATAGAGGCAGCCTGAATTGCTTTTTGATAATGAGCGCCTTCCATTTCTACCCCAATGGCTTTCCAAGAAGATTTTAGGAAATACCTTAGGATATCTTTATTAGATAGTGAGGTACCTAATACCGTAATCATAGATCCTTCAAACACTTGACTTCCTTGATCGTTAAAGTCATCCAAGTTGAAGTCATTGGTCAATGGGTAGTTGTCTGCTGAACCTTCAAAAATGTGTGCATTTGGGATCATTATATCCCCTTTGCCTCCCAAAAGGATTCCTGCTTTACCCATGACAGATACAGAAGCCACATTCATAGGCAATTTTTCGTTACCCGTTTCGATTGGTTTTAATAACTCGTCCATTGTTTCAAAGGCCTGTTCACCAAAGGCATAATCCATATTGAAAATTACAGGTTTTTCAGCATCCTTAAGATCTAGGTCTAAAGCTTTATTTAATACTGAATCATCTATTTTCGAAGTGTCAAAAAGTTGGGCATAAATATTACTGCCTGAATCATCCGCTATTTCAATCATCCCGTGTTTACGCGCATATGCCGAAACCTTATCTCTTAGTTTACCATTTCCGGATTTGGAAAGCTCCATGGCAATATCTATTG
The DNA here is from genome assembly GCA_042091035.1 of Sphingobacteriales bacterium. Classification (GTDB taxonomy): domain Bacteria; phylum Bacteroidota; class Bacteroidia; order Chitinophagales; family Saprospiraceae; genus AM-2324. The sequence continues at coordinate 9,264 of JBELIG010000116.1, forward strand.
CACTAAGCTTTGGAAACTCCTTTTTCAGTGCGACTTGTCCGAAGAGCATATTCATCAGTGAATGTGGATTCGACGAAACTATATGCAAAGGCTTGTCCTGAAGTTTTGCCAGGGTAAGATTTTTTTTGATTTTGGATGCCCATTGTTCACCGTAGGTATGGAATCCTACTCGCTCTCTTAAAGAGGAGGAGAATGAGATTTCTCTTGGAGTCCTTCCATTGTATTCTTCAAACGATTTCTTACCCAACCAGTATACTATGTGGAAAAGGCTGTTTACATGTTTTGCTCTATCAAACTTCTTGCTTGCCTCGAGGGTTTCTTCGAAGGTTCTCCCCAAAATTGTAGAAAGATAACTATAGGCCCTTTCCTTATTAAACTCTTGGCCTTTCTTCTCCATTTCAATGATCTCTTCTAGACGGATCCATTCTCGTTTGATCACTCCTTTAGTGTTCATACTATTCTTACGGATCTTTTCAGCCTCCATATACATGAAGGTAAGGTGTGTAAGTACATCATAGGTATCAGATCGACCTCTAGTCATCTCAATCAACATCTGAT
>JBELIG010000117.1:0-9813 GCA_042091035.1 Sphingobacteriales bacterium
ATTCTTATCGACTACTCTGCATTGTTTAATTAGACATTTCTATTTTCTTACCCACATTTTTCATTTCACAAAATATACCATCCACTATCATGTATGATATCCTTCAATTAAATGATATGCTCGTGCCAGAGCTTAAAGAACTTGCTGAGAAACTCAGTATAAAAGGTTACAAACGCCTAAACAAACAAGACCTTATTTACAAGATTCTAGATCAACAAGCAATTAGCGGAGATCAGGGAACTGAAACAAAAAGTAAAGAAAAGGCTGTAGAGCAAGACAAACCAAAAAAGAAAAAAGAAAATCCTCCTAGAAAAGCAAAAGCTCCTAGGGCTAAAAAAGAGGAAAAAGAAACCAAAGAAACAGATGGCTGGGAAACAGTTAGTCTTGAGAACAAAGAAGCTGGAGAAGAAACAGAAACTCCTAAAAAAGAGCCTGTATCTAAACTTGAAGAGCTAGAGCGAAAGGACAGATCTAAGTTTAAGGACAACAGAAGAAACAACAACCGAAAGGAAGAGGACAACCCAAGGGAAGACAACAGAAGAAACAACAACCGAAAGGAAGAGGACAACCCAAGGGAAGACAACAGAAGAAATAACAACCGAAAGGAGGAGGACAACTCAAGGGAAGACAATAGAAGAAATAACAACCCAAGGGAAGACAATAGAAGAGAAAACAACCCAAGGGAAAACAATAGAAGAAACAACAACCGTGCAGAGGATTCGAAAGTCCAGGAAGAGCCTAAATTCCAAATAGATTTAGATGGTATAATCGAAGGAGAAGGTATTCTCGAAATGATGCCTGATGGTTATGGTTTCCTTAGGTCTTCTGATTACAACTACCTAACATCTCCGGATGATATTTATGTTTCTCCATCACAAATTAAATTATTTGGTCTCAAGACTGGAGATACGGTTCAAGGAGCAATTAGACCTCCAAAAGAGGGCGAAAAATATTTCGCATTGCTTAAGGTTGCAAAAATCAATGGTCTCGATCCTGTAGAAATAAGGAATAGAGTACCGTTCGACTATCTTACGCCTTTGTTCCCGGACGAAAAGTTCAACTTAAACACAACATCTAAAGATCTTTCCACTAGAACCATGGATCTTTTCACTCCTATTGGAAAAGGACAAAGAGGATTGATTGTTGCACAACCTAAGACAGGTAAAACTTTCTTATTGAAGGATCTTGCAAATGCAATTTCTAAGAATCACCCAGAGGTGTACATGATGGTTCTTCTAATCGACGAACGTCCTGAGGAGGTTACAGATATGAAGCGCTCAGTAAACGCTGAAGTTGTTGCATCTACCTTTGACGAACCAGCAGATAATCACGTAAGAGTTGCGAATATAGTTTTACAAAAAGCAAAAAGACTTGTTGAGTGTGGACATGATGTAGTAATTCTACTAGATTCCATTACACGTTTAGCAAGAGCATACAATACAGTAGCACCTGCATCGGGTAAAGTACTTTCCGGTGGTGTAGAAGCAACTGCACTTCATAAGCCTAAAAAATTCTTTGGTGCTGCACGTAACATCGAAGATGGAGGTTCACTAACAATTATTGCTACGGCATTGATTGATACAGGTTCTAAGATGGACGGAGTAATCTTTGAGGAATTCAAAGGTACTGGTAATATGGAGCTTCAGTTGGATAGAAACATTGCTAACAAGCGTATGTTCCCAGCAGTTGATCTTACTAAATCAAGTACACGTAGAGATGATCTTCTACTTGATAAAGAAGCGCAGCAGCGTATGCTTATCCTTAGAAATCACTTGGCAGATATGAAACCTATCGAAGCCATGGAATTCTTGCGCAAGCATCTTATTCACACACAAAGTAATGAAGAGTTCTTAACATCAATGAACGGTTAATAAGGCTCGATATAATAAAAAAAGCCACTCCGAAGTTTCGGAGTGGCTTTTTTCATTATACCTAAATCGATAAATAACTTAAGGCTTAATTACAGTCATCTTCTTAGTAAACAATCTTTGGTTCTCTTTAGTCTCCAAGGAATATAGATAGGTCCCTTGACTAAGCTCAGCAACATCAATTTTAAGACTTTTATTGCCAGAGATATCAAGTTGTTTCCCAAGTACTTTTGTGCCCACAATATTATAGATGGACAATTCATAAGTACCTTCAGGAATATTCACAAACTCAAATTTCGCATCAAAGTATACTGGATTTGGATAAACATAAGCACCAGGCTCCGTCCAGTTGATTGGATCAAGTGAAGAAATCATTCCGCCAGATTTAAAAGTAACCGACTCAACATCCTCAGGACTCTCTTGGTTCATGAATAATTCTACCAATGCTTCTTTTGCTGTATTAGAATAAAAGTGATGGCTAACAACCTCTGTTTCACCTAAAACCTCTGAAAGTCCAACTAAATCAGTAATATCTTGCCAATCAAAGAAAGGTATTTTTGCTTCTAGCCTGATTGAAACTACTTGCTCCTTACGCACTTTAAGCACAGAAAAACTTCCAATGGCAAGCTCAACAGTTCCATAAGCATCAACTAAATCATCTGTCACTCTATTGATCTTAAGCCTAAAAGAATCTGGGGTAATTGGCAAAGAATCTAAAATACCAAACGGAATATCCTCTGAAGCAAATGGAAGTAAAGCATTTGACTCCGAAGAAAAACTATCTCCGTAAGACATCGGGGCTCTTCGCTCCACGACTGGAGGAGAGAACTTAATTAAAGCATTCAGACCTAGACCTATTGGATCATCTCCAAAATATCCTAAATTCAAGATTTCATCTCCAGTTATCTGATAGTAATTCTCTACATCACCGATAGCCAATACAAAAACGTTTGCATTTGGAAATTCACTTCCAGCAGTTGAGTTTGCAGGGTCATCATAAATCAATTCTGATGAAAAAGGCGCGACTAGATCTTGAAAATCCCAGATTTGTTCTCCGGTTTGATTTGAATCAAAACTAATGCTAGGCATATTGTCAGTAGCGCTTACTAGTGTGTCACCTAAATATGGAAATGAACCATTAGATAAGGTAATTTGCCCAAACAATGGACTACTAAAAACCAATAAAGTAAGAATTGAAAATATGTAATTTTGCCTCATGCTCTAAGCTTTGAAAATATTAGTCGATTCTACAAGTTAATAATATTTTTCTATGTAAGCTGTTAAATTCCTTGCAGCTCGACCAATTTTTTATATATGCCCGACAATTCTAACAATTCGTCATGCTTACCACTTTCCACAATCGATCCTTCACGCATAACTATTATTTTATCACAATGCTGTATCGTAGATAATCTATGCGCAATTACAATTGATGTTCTATGTTTCATTACCTTTTCCAAAGCATCCTGAACAAGGCGCTCAGATTCAGAATCCAAAGCTGAAGTTGCTTCATCCAAAATCAATATTTCGGGATTCTTAAGGACTGCACGTGCAATTGTCAAGCGCTGCCGTTGGCCGCCACTCAACTTCATGCCTCGATCACCAATCACTGTATCGTAACCAGCCTCTGTCTCAAGAATGAAATCATGCGCATTAGCTACTTTCGCAGCTTGTAGAATCTCCTCTTCACTTGCATGCTCGACTCCAAAAGCTATATTACTCCGAATACTATCATTGAAAAGAATAGCATCTTGTGAAATAAATCCTATTAAATTTCTATAACTCTTTTGCTTAAAGGATTGAATATCTTGCCCGTCTAACAGAACCCTACCCTTATTAGGGTCATAAAATCTGTTTATAAGACTTGCGATTGTCGACTTACCTGAACCAGACTGTCCAACCAAAGCTATTGACTGACCTTTAGGAATCTCAAGACTCAGATCTTTCAGAATCAACTTCTCGTCGTAAGAAAAAGAAACATGCTCTAGCCTAAGCCCAGAGGCAAAACCAGGTACTTCTTTTGCGTCAGGAAGATCTTCCATAGGATTTTCTGTTTCAAGAATCTCCAAAATACGATCTGCTGAAGCCTCTCCCCTTTTAATATCATAAAAAGCATTAGACAATGACTTTGCAGGCACAGTTACTTGATAGAATAAAACAATATAAGTAATGAAAAAATCAGCCTCTAATTCATTTGTATTCAAAATAAGATTCCCTCCATACCATACAATTACGATTAGTATAAGTGCTCCTAATATTTCGCTTATCGGTGAAGACAAATCTCTTCTAAACATGGTTTGGTTCATGTATTTGAAATACCGCTGATTTGAATCCCGGAAACTATCATGCACGCGCTTCTCTGCTACATAAGACTTAATGATACTGAAGCCTGTAAGATGTTCCTCCAACTGAGAGAGTAAAACACCTATCTCTTTTTTAGCTGCCTGCGCCGGTTTCTTTAAAGTCTTCCCAATCCTAGAAATTATAAATCCGGATACGGGCAGCAGCAAAATAACTAGCAAAGTCAATTTTGCACTAAAAAGGATCAGAATGATCAAGGTCATTATAATCATTAAGGGGTCCTGGACTAAACGATGAACAGAAGAAAGTACTGCCCATTGAATATCAAGAACATCCGAAGAAAATCTTGCGATAAGATCGCCTTTGCGTTTTTCCGAAAAGTAGGACACAGGCAAATCTAGGATCTTTGCATGTAACTTCGAACGGATATCTCGCTCTACAGCATTTTTGATAAAGGTAATACAGATGGACCCCAAGAATCGGAATACATTTTTAAGCAAGAACAAGACAACCATCAGGACCAAAACATAGAATAATAACTTATGCGCTCCAAGTGTTTCCGAAAAGGAATACATTTTATAGTTCAGCTGACCCGTAACATAGTCCTTGAGACCAAGTATTCCTGTATACGGGACAGGTTCAGCAACGGATCCTCCCTTCTCAAAGATAATCCTCAATATTGGAATAAGGGTAGTGATGGAAGCCAAAGAAAAGATCACTGTTCCAACATTAAAAATGATGGATAATATTATTTGCCTTCTGTAAGGCAATGCAAATCTAAGGATCTTAAAATACTGCTTCATACTACAAAAATATAATAATTGTTATTGCATTTAAACAGAAAAGGCAGGTATGATACCTGCCTTCCCATTATATTTTAACCTAAATTATTTAATTTCTTCAGGTTTCATCTCGAAATCATTCAGGAATCCAGTATGGAAATTACCTGATCTAAATCGTTCATCCTTCATCAATTGCTTATGGAAAGGAATAGTAGTCTTAACCCCTTCAATAATAAATTCATCAAGTGCTCGCTCCATCTTAGTGATACATTCATCACGAGTCTGCGCTCTACAAATAAGCTTTGCAATCATTGAATCATAAAATGGAGGAATCTGATATCCTGCATACACATGTGTATCAACTCGCACACCATGTCCTTTCGATGAATGGAAAGAACTGATTTTTCCAGGACTTGGTCTGAAGTCATTATATACATCCTCTGCATTGATACGCACCTCAATTGCATGCATCTTAGGATAATAATTCTTTCCTGAGATCTTTTCTCCAGCAGCTATTTTAATCTGCTCCTTGATTAGATCAAAATCAATAACTTCCTCTGTAACAGGATGTTCTACCTGGATTCTAGTATTCATCTCCATGAAATAGTAATTCTTGTACTTATCGACAAGAAATTCCACAGTACCAACACCTTCATACCGAATAGACTCCCCAGCCTTAATAGCTGATTGCCCCATACGCTCTCTTAATTCTTCATCAAGAAATGGAGAAGGACATTCCTCAACCAGTTTTTGGTGACGTCTTTGTATAGAACACTCGCGCTCAGAAAGGTGACAAACCTTTCCAAATTGATCCCCAGCAATCTGAATCTCAACGTGTCTCGGTTCCTCAATATATTTTTCCATATACATACCTGCATTCCCAAAAGAAGCCTCTGCTTCTCTACTGGCAGTCTTCCAAGCATGTTCAAATTCATCTGGAGCCCAGACTATACGCATCCCCTTACCACCACCTCCAGCAGTTGCTTTAAGGATAACAGGATAACCAATCTCTTCAGCCTTAACTAAACTTGATTCAATTTCTTTGATTAGACCACCAGAACCAGGCACCACAGGCACATTGGCCTTGATCATAGTTTCTTTCGCCGTAATCTTATCACCCATCTTGCGGATCATATCAGGAGATGGACCTATAAACTTGATACCATACTCATTACAGATCTCTGCAAAATCAGCATTTTCGGCTAAAAATCCATAACCCGGGTGAATAGCATCTGCATTGGTGATTTCTGCCGCTGCCATGATACTTGGAATACTCAAATATGAATCCGTTGAAGATGGAGGACCTATACATACTGCTTCATCAGCAAAACGCACATGTAAACTATCTCTATCTGCTGTTGAATAAATTGCAACAGTCTTAATATTCATTTCCCTACAAGTACGAATAATACGCAGTGCTATTTCACCACGATTCGCAATGAGAACTTTATTGAACATAACTTCAAAATTTTAGCAAGATTGTAAATTTGAATCCTTTATAGATTATGCAGGATCCACTAAGAACAATACCTGATCATATTCGATAGGCTGAGCATCTTCCACCATCACCTGTACAATTGTACCACTTACCTCAGTCTCTATCTCATTAAATAGTTTCATTGCCTCAACTATACAGACTACATCACCTGTAGAGATCTTATCACCTACTTTTGCAAATGGTGGATTCTCTGGTGAAGCAGAACGATAGAACGTTCCTACTATTGGAGAGCGAACTTCTAAGTAGTTGGAAGTATCTGCTTTTTCTTCTTTTGCATCCGTCACAGGTGCAGGAGCTGAAGGTGCTGCGGGTGCCGCAGGTGCCTGAAAAGCTTGCTGCACTGGCATTTGAGCAGAAGGATATTGCATTAGAGGTTGTTGAACAACAATTGCCTTATCTCCCTGTTCATCTCCCTTTTTTATGGAGATATTAAATTCACCATCCTTCATTTTAAACTCTGTAAGGTTGGTTTTATTGATCAACTTTATTAAGTCTTGTATTTCCTTAAAATTCATTTTTCAAAAATTGTATGTTGAGGATAGAATTGTAATTATTAGGATTTAACGCGCTCTACATAACTAGCATCACGTGTGTCAATCTTAACTCTATCGCCTTGATTAACAAAAAGAGGAACACGGATCTCTAATCCAGTTTCAATAGTAGCGGGTTTTAATGTATTCGTAGCTGTATCGCCCTTCAAGCCTGGCTCTGTGTATGTGATTTCCATTTCTACGTACTGAGGCAACTCTATTTGAAGTGGGATCTCTTTATCGGCATGAAAAAGAATCTCAATCATCATCTCTTCCTTAAGCAAACCCGGCCTATCTAAAAGCTTTTCATCAAGCATTACCTGCTCAAAAGACTCAGTATTCATGAAATTATACCCAAAATCATCTTTATAAAGATATTGATAATCTCTGCGCTCAACACGAACGATTGAAATCTTGTGACCAGCAGAAAATGTATTTTCTACCACTCGCCCATGTGTTAAACTCTTAAGTTTTGTACGAACGAAAGCAGCCCCTTTACCTGGTTTTACATGCTGAAACGAAACAACTGTCCAGATATCATTATTCAGTTCGATACATAATCCATTACGGATCTCACTTGTATTAGCCATATTATAATCGATTAAAAAATAATTGATTAAACTTATTTTCTCTCAAAGATAGTAATTCTATAGATTTATATAGCCCATTTTACAAGAGTAGCACCCCAAGTAAATCCACCTCCAAAGGCAGTAAGTATTATATTATCTCCCTTATTCAACTCTGATTCATAGTCCCACAAGCAAAGTGGAAGTGTTGCTGCAGTCGTATTTCCATATTTCTGGATATTAACCATAACTCTTTCCATTGGAAAATCAGCCATCTTTGCAACGGTCTCTATTATACGGATATTCGCTTGATGCGGAACCAACCATTTAATATCGTCCTTGGAAAGATTATTTTTCTCTATTAATTCCATTACCACACTAGACATAGAAGAAACCGCTGCTTTAAACACAGGCCTTCCGTTCTGATAGATAAAGTGCATTTTATCATCTAAAGTATCTACTGAGGCAGGATTCAATGAGCCACCACCTTTCTGGTGTAAATAGTGCCTTCCTTCTCCATTACTTTTCAATATGGTATCTTGGATTCCATTACCATCTTCAGCCGGTTCAAGTAAAACAGCACCTGCTCCATCGCCAAAAATCACACATGTTGTTCGATCCGTATAATCAACAATAGATGACATTTTATCTGCACCTACTACGATTACCTTCTTATGTGATCCAGACTCAACATATTTTGCCGCAGTTGAAAGTGCAAACAAAAAACCAGAACAAGCTGCATTAACATCAAAGCAAAATGCATTTTTAATTCCTACTTTATCACAAATGATATTAGCGGTATCGGGAAAAGCCATATCCCCTGTTACTGTGCCACATATAACCATGTCAACCTCATCTATAGAGGTACCTGTTTTCTCCAAAAGACCCTTAACTGCTTCAACACCCATATCTGATGTTGCCAGCCCTTCTCCCTTCTGAATCCTACGCTCACTGATACCCGTACGACTGGTGATCCATTCATCTGTGGTATCCACCGTCTTCTCGAGCTCTGCATTAGTAAGCACATAATCAGGTACATATCCGTGAACTCCTGTAATAGCTGCTAGTTTATTAGCCATAGTTTTTCCTGTTAGTGAAAAGCATTTTAAAATTCGTCGCACAAGGTATAAAAAATGTTTGGAATGAACTTTGATTTATCTATGTACTTGATATAAAATCTATTCTGTAGCGATTAGAATCAACTAAAAAAAACATTAACTTCGGGTTCAAAATTTAATAAATGGCGTCCTTACTTGTAAAAAACATTAAGTCACTCAATTTGTGCAAGCTAAATACCCAAACTCCATTGAGAGGAAAAGACATGTCTACATGGGATTCTATACCTATGGCATATCTTCTCGTGGAAGAAGGAAGAATAAAGGCTTTTGGTCCTATGGCTGATGCACCCTCAATCGCAGATGAGGTAGTTGATGCCACTGGTAAGTATGTACTTCCAAGCTTTGTAGACTCCCACACGCATCTTGTATTTGCAGGTAGCAGAGAAATGGAATTTGTAGAGCGGATAAAAGGGACGAGTTACGAAGAGATCATAAACAAAGGTGGGGGTATTCTTAATTCGGCAAAAAAACTCGCTGATACCTCAGAAGAGTTACTCTATGAACAAGCGATGGCAAGGCTTCAAAAGGTAATGGCTCTGGGAACGGGTGCTATTGAAATCAAAAGCGGCTATGGCTTATCCTATGAAGCCGAGCTCAAGATCCTTAGGGTCATAAAAAAAATAAAAGCACATGCACCAATACCAGTAAAAGCTACCTTTCTTGGTGCACATGCAATTCCTGTTGAATATAGATCTAGAAGACAAGATTATATTGATCTTTTAATCAATGAAATTCTTCCAGTCATAGCAGAGGAAGAGCTGGCAGATTATATAGATGTTTTTTGTGAGGCTGTTGCCTTTAGTGTCGAGGAGACTAGGGCCATTATTCAGGCAGGAAAAGCCTACGGTTTAAAAGCCAAAATCCATACCAACCAATTCAATAGCATGGGAGGCATCGAACTTTGCATAGAAGAAGACGCTATCTCTGTCGACCATCTTGAAGTAATGAATGATACTGAAATAAACAAGCTTGCTAAAAGTAGTGTTATTGGAACGATGCTACCTTCAGCACCTTTCTTCCTAAGTGATCCTTATCCAAAAGGAAGAAAAATGCTGGACCAAGGCGTCGCTCTTGCTCTTGCATCCGACTACAACCCAGGCTCCTCTCCTTCTGGAAATATGCAGCTTGTGGTTTCGCTCGCCTGTGTGAA
>JBELIG010000118.1:0-9626 GCA_042091035.1 Sphingobacteriales bacterium
AATTTTGCTCTAAAATAATTAAGGCAGACTACCTTTCCAAGTAGCCTGCCTTAAACCTATTGTCTTAAGTAGTTTTAATGCATGAAGCCATATATTGCTAAGAATCCAAGGCAACCAGCTAGGAAGCCGATTAGCGCTAACCAACTTATATTTTTCAGATACCAGATGAAGTTTATTTTCTCCATACCCATCGCTGCAACTCCTGCAGCGGATCCAATGATCAACATAGATCCACCAGTTCCTGCTGAGAAGGCAATAAAGTGCCACAGTTTAGCGTCAATAGGTTCTGTATACATACCAATTGATGCTGCAACCAAAGGAACATTATCAATGATGGCAGAAAGAACGCCCAGAAACATTACAACTATATCTTGATTTGGAATAGCATTTTGTAATGCTATTGCAAGTGATTTTAATAGACCTACATATTCTCCGCTTGATGCCAGTACAGCAACCGATTCTAGAGCTGCAACTGCTACAAGTATACCTAAGAAAAATAGTATACTGGACATTTCAATTCTGGACAGTGCATTGTGGGCAGAATATTTATGTTTGTCTTCATCCTTGAATTCTTCTTCCGGATGAATATACTCTGAGACTAGCCATACTATACCCAAGGACAACATCATACCGACGTAAGGCGGCAGGTGTGTGATGGACTTGAATACAGGAACAAATACAAGTGCCGCAACACCTGTAAATAGCATGGTTCGGCTACTCAAAAGTTTTTCATTGTCTTTATTTCCCTCGTGGTCATAATCCCCAGGTGTGATGTTTCCTTTAAACGCTGGCAGCAAAAGAGCAACAGCAACTGGAGCCGCTACACAAAGGATAGAAGGAATTACCAGATTTTGTATCAGGCCACCTGTAGAAACTTTACCACTAATCCATAGCATAGTGGTTGTTACATCTCCGATAGGGGACCAGGCGCCTCCTGCATTTGCAGCAATGACAGCAAGGGATACAAACCAGAGCCTTTCATTTTTATTGGGTACTAGTTTTCGCAATAAGGAAACTAGCACAATAGTGGCTGCGAGGTTATCGAGCGTTGCAGAAAGGAAAAATGCTAGAATAGAAATCAAGATTAACATCGTGCTTTTCTTGGTCGTCTTGATCCTGTTTGTGATGACTGCAAATCCTCTGTGTAGATCAATTAATTCTACGATAGTCATAGCACCAATTAGGAAGAGCAGAATTTCTGCCACCTTACCAATGTGGTGCAATAATACAGTCTTTGTATGCTCCGAAATGATAGCAGTGTCGTGATGATCTGCAGCCGCGTCAACAGCATCCTGACCGTGATGTGTGATTTGTGAGGCGATCTGACCGTGATGATCAACAAGATCCATATGTCCAAGGGCAATAACCCCCCAACATAAAGCTCCCATGATAAGGGCAGGAACCGTTTTATCCAATTTTAATGGATGTTCAAAAACGATAGCTAGATAGCCCAGAATAAAGATTACGACAATTGCAGGTAGCATGCTTTTAGTATTTTATTTTTCTGATTTGCCGTAAAAATAGAATATTCTTTGTTTTTGTACATTTCATTTACCATTAAATATCTCTTAGCAAGGTCAAAAAGATGATTTAGATGAATATTTATCCGCAATATTTATCAGATTTTAATCCTAAAGCTGTTTTAATTCCTAATAAATAACCGTAAATTTGCAATTGCTCATTTTTTTAACAATAATTTCCAATGGCAAAAATTGCAGACATCGATTTAGGAGATTTTCCATTGCTTCTGGCACCTATGGAAGATGTGAGTGATCCTCCATTCAGAGCCTTATGTAAGCAGCAAGGCTGTGATATGATGTATACTGAGTTTATCTCAGTAGAGGGTTTGATTCGCGATGCGACAAAGTCTGTACAAAAATTGGATATTTATGAGGAGGAACGCCCAATTGGTGTTCAAATCTTTGGCGCTGAGTTAGACTCTATGATGCGTGCCGCAGAAATTGTTGAAGAAGCAAAGCCTGAGGTCCTAGATATTAATTTTGGCTGTCCGGTGAAAAAGGTTGTTTGTAAAATGGCAGGGGCAGGGATTCTTCAGGACATTCCCAGAATGGTTGAACTCACTAAAGCAGTGGTCAATTCTACGAATCTTCCTGTTACAGTAAAAACCCGTTTGGGTTGGGATGAGCAATCCAAGAAAATCGAAGAAGTTGCTGAGCGTCTACAGGATGTAGGTATCAAGGCTCTTTCTATACATGGACGTACTCGTAAACAAATGTATAAGGGAGAGGCGGATTGGAGCTTGATTGGTAAGATTAAGGAAAATCCACGCATACACATTCCAATCATTGGTAATGGTGACATCAATAGTCCTCAAAAGGCAGTTGAATATAAAAACAGATATGGTGTAGATGGTATTATGATTGGACGTGCCTCTATTGGAAATCCATGGATATTTAGAGAAATCAAACATTACGTTGCTACCGGAGAGATTCTAGCACCACCAACCTTGGACGAACGTGTTGACGCCGCAAGACAACACCTGCTGCACTCTGTTGAATGGAAGGGAGACACACTGGGTGTATTGGAGATGCGTAGACATTATACAAACTACTTCCGATCACTTCCAGGAGTAAAACAATACCGTAGTAAATTAGTTACTGAACATGATATCCCTACCTTATTGGCTGTCATGGAGGAGATCAGAAACCGATACAGTGGTTTCGAATATGAAAGACAAGTACAATCTGCAAGATAAACACATAGAAAGGTGGTTTTTAATATAGAAGAAGGCGAAAGAAAGATTTTAATCGAGATCGGTAAGGTTGCAGATACACTGAACTATCAGACTTTTGTAGTTGGTGGTTATGTGCGTGATCGCTTGCTTGGTCGAGAGAATAAAAAGGATATAGATGTTGTTTGTGTAGGCTCCGGTATAAAACTCGCAGAGCAAGTAGTCGAACAGTTGCGCCCAAAACCACGCTTAGTTGTTTATCGCAGGTTTGGGACAGCCATGTTTAGACACAGAGGCATGGAAATCGAATTTGTTGGTGCTCGAAAGGAATCTTACCGAAAAGATAGCCGCAAGCCTGCAGTGGAAGAAGGTACGCTTGAAGATGATCAATTCAGAAGGGACTTTACAATCAATACACTTGCTGTTTCATTGAACCAGCGAAACTTTGGAACACTTATTGATCCTTTCGAGGGGATGAGCCACTTAGAGGAAAAGAAGATAGTAACACCGCTTGATCCAGATAAGACTTTTTCGGATGATCCACTAAGAATGATGCGAGCTATTCGCTTTGCAGCTCAATTACATGGTTTTTATATCGAAGAAAAAACAAAGGAATCGATAGCAAGAAATGCGCATCGCATAAAAATTGTCTCTAAAGAGCGAATCACTGTCGAATTAGAGAAGATCCTTAGAACGCCAAAGCCATCAGTGGGTTTTGAACTCTTGTTTGATACAGGATTGCTAGAGATTATTTTCCCTGAAATGGCAGCGCTTCACGGAGTTGAATACATAAATGGAAAAGGGCATAAGGATAATTTTTACCACACCCTTGAAGTGGTGGATAACCTTTGTAAAAAGACAGACAATATTTGGTTGAGATGGTCAGCTGTTCTCCATGATATTGCAAAGCCTCCTACTAAGCGTTATAACCAAGAAGTAGGCTGGACTTTTCACGGTCATGATGCCCTTGGAGCTGCGATGGTTCCAAAACTTTTCAAAAGAATGCGTCTTCCTTTGGACCACAAGATGAAGTATGTTCAAAAAATGGTTCGCTTGCACCTTCGCCCAATCTCTCTTACTAAAGAAAATATAACAGATGGAGCTGTTCGAAGATTAGTCTTTGAATCTGGAGAGGATATAGACGATTTGATGCTGCTTTGTGAGGCGGATATTACTTCGAAAAATCCGAATAAGGTTCGTCGCTATTTGGAAAACTATGAGTTAGTTCGGACTAGGATTGTTGAGGTTGAAGAGCGAGATAAATTGCGGAACTGGCAGCCGCCAATATCTGGAGAATTAATCATGGAAACTTTTGGAATCACACCTTCTAGAGAAGTTGGAGATATAAAAAATGCTATTCGTGAAGCTATACTTGACGGTGATATATCAAATGAGTATGATGAAGCATTTGCATTTATGCTCAAGATGGGTTCTAGTCTTGGTTTGAAAAAAGTTTAAACTTCTTCGTCTGGTAATTGAGCGAGTAAATCTCTATTTACGGCTATGCTTGCATTCAGTTCAAATCCGATAATCAGCGCAATGCAATTCATTTGAATCCACAGCATGAGGGCCATGATGGTCCCAATAGATCCATATAGCTTGTTATAGGTGTTGAAATTGTCTACATAAAAGGAAAAGGCAAGTGATATTACAATGCAAAGCACTGATGCTAGCGTTGTCCCTGGTGAGAAAATTGAAATTTTCTTTTTGGTAGGTACTCCAAATCTATAGATAAAGGCAATTCCAAAGTAAAACAAGATAATAATCGTCAGGTATCGTAAGCCTGATATAGAGAGCTCGATAATGAAGTCGAGTTCAAAGGCTTCGTCGATAATATTGATAAGCGTATTTCCTAGGATAAGCAATATTGAAGAAGCAAAGAGTAATCCAAATAAAATAAAAGTCAAGGTTATTCCAACAATACGCTTCTTAACTGGTGGTCGCTTTTTAAATGTTTCTGTGTGTGCTTTTTCAAATGCTCGCATCATAGACATCATTCCATTTGAAGCGAAATACATAGCCAATAGAAAACCTATAGATAGCAATTCAGGCCTTCTGTTGTTTGCTAGATCGTCTAAAGTATCAAAGACCATTTCACCTGCATTCCCAGGAAGGATCGAAAGTATTTGTGCTTCTAAAGTGGGGAAGAAGTCTTCGCCTCCTTCTGGAAGGAAAGAGAAAAAATATTCAGAGAAGAAAGGTAATAGGCTCAAAAGAAGAATGAGCGAGGGAAATAGAGATAGAAAAAAACTGAAGGTCATAGAGTTGGCTCGGGTAACCACATCAAATCTTTTGATCTCATTTCCCACAAAAACCACAACATCATAGATCGGTACTTTGAAGAAGCCAGGCATAGAACTTTTCTTTGCCCACTCAATCAGCTTTTTAACCAATGCTAATTCGCCGATATATCGATAAATGTTAAATGGCTTTTTCTTTTCAGACATATTTTTTATCCTTCTTTTGCTCAAATACAGACTGTAGTTTTTCGATCAATTGAGTAGGTGCTTTAGGACAGGTCTTTCCCTTTTCCATGTCAACAAAACACAAACGCACTTTAGCCGCATTCACTAATTTACCAGCCTCATTATATAATTCGCAGTTAAAATTTACGAATTTTTCGGGAAGCTCGTTGATAATTGTTCGAATGGTGATCTCCTCATCATAGAATACGGGCCTCAAGTATTTTACTTCCATGGAGGCTACAGGCATCATGATCTTCCAATCTTCTTCCATCTGTTTGTATGTAATTCCTAATGACCGGATAAGTTCAACTCGGCCAATCTCATAATATTGGGCATAATTACCATAGTAGAGGTAACCCATCTGATCGGTCTCTCCATATCTTACCCGCTTTTTATAATCGAAACTGTACATTTTTTTAAATTTTTACAACCTTTTCTATCTCATAGATTGAGTTGATCTTTCCAGCAAATATCCCATAAAAATAGGGCTTCTCGCTAAATTGCCTAATCTCAGTAGGTCTTCCATCGTCTATATGGCTGGATTTTAATTTTGATTTGATAGTGAACAAAGATTTAAAGTGCTTCCAGTCAATGGGTTTTGAAAAATATTGACTCATTTGGGCGGTCATTTTTTTTATGTTGGATGCCGGTTGAGCAGGGCAGGAGTTGCAGTCAGCCAATTGGCTTGGTGCACAACCTATGGTCTTTTGCATACAATCGAATTCGGGCTTATTCGCATAAGATATCTTATGGTGCGTATATGCTACTGAAGAAATACTCAGAAGTCCACTTTTACCGTAAGGCATTATAGATCCGAATGGACCATCCATCACAGTGAGTCCGAGATGTGCTATCTCTGGAGCTTCGATTAGTCCGATTTCTGAAATTTCATGTTGTAGATTCCACTCTTCAAACCCGAATAAGTCTAGTATAGAATTGGTGCCTGCATAGGTAGCGTTGATTGCTGCACTGCAATTAATTTTACTGGATTGTTCCCCCTGGCTTACATCTAAGACCCAATTTTCACTAGCACCTCGTTCAACTCGTGTGATTTCAGTAGATAACTTTAATGTAATTTTCTTTTCCTCCTCCAGCTTTTTCTTGTAACTATTTTTTATCAAGAAAGGATCGAAAGTATGCTCGATGGTTTTATATACAGCTTCTAGTCGGTCATAATTAAATAAGGGATGATTATTTACGGGTTCACATTGAATATCAAGGAATTCACAGAAGCGCTGAAACTGTCGATTGTCTGTGAAAGAGCTGTGTTTATCAATCGCATAATATTTTTCAAAATCAGAAAAGACCATTGCTTTGTGTTCTGCCGTGAAACGAGCTTTATTGTCATCACTCATACGTGCAGTAGCTACGGATCTAGGATAATGATACCCTGCGTGTAATCGAGCTTGGTTGACCACAGATGCTTTCTTGAACAATGCATCTTCCCTTTCTATCAGACATACACTGTGTCCCAGTTTCGCACAATGCAAAGCAGCATAAGAGCCAAAAAGCCCTCCTCCAATGACTACGAAATCATATATTTCTGTGTTATCCATCCAAATTTTTCTTTAAGGATTCATAATTGGACAGATTGGACTTTAATCTTTTGTTGAATGAGATCGTATCTGCAATATGTTCAGGTTTTGAAGGACCAATAAGCATACCGTGAACTCTTGGGTCTAATTGAGCCAGGGTCATGCCTAGCTGATGCATATTTTCTATTGGTGTATCCGGATTATTCTGATTGAAGTTGTTGACTGAGGTTCTTAGGTGGTCTATTCTGCTTTTAAATGGATCTAGGTCAAGTCCTCTTTGTTTTACAGAGCTTGAATTGCTATAGTCAGAATGTAATTTAATGCCACCACCGCTCAGACCATAGGCTATTGTTTTTGCAAAAGGTATCAATTCGTTGTAGTAATCAAGATGACTTTGAATGGCATTCTGTTTCGCCTGTAAGTAGGGCTTTTTACTCAAGGATTTTATACTTGGTAGATAAGCTGTTGGATGCTTTATTCCAGAAAAACCCAAGGCTTGATTTGCAGAACACAAGGACTCCATACACTTTACAGAGACATCAATAGCTGCTGCATCTTCTCGATTGTCCCAATGAATCATCATGCAGTCAAACTGCTCGCCAAATAGATCTGAATAATGTTGATGATTTATAGATAGGAAAGAAGGTTTTAGGTTATTCTTTGAAGAACCATCATTACTTAATGCGCCAATCTTGACCATTATCTTTAAATCCGAAACCCCTGTACTTTTAATCCATTCCTTCAGCCATTGTTCTGCTTTTCGAAAATCGGCTGAATTTTTATTGATAGGGTAGTTCGTTGCTGTATCTATACAGCGCTCTCCAGCTTGGTACCATTGGTCCAGTAAATCGAAGGCCATTTTTTTTGAAATGGTCCAGGCCCACATGGCAGTTCCCAAGCATAATTCATAAGGCTCTTTCATTAAGCTTTTGGCTTTAACTGTTTAAGGGCTATCATGGAAAGGATGTATTTTTTTGCAAGCGGCAGTATTTTCACCTTACTACTACCTGCATCATCTGTCCATTTCACCGGAAGCTCGAAGATCTTATAGTTTAACCACTCTGCAGTGGTCAATAATTCCGTTGAGAAAAACCAGCCGTCATTTTGCGCACCAGATTCCATCAGTGCTTGCAGTTTATCTCGCTTTAGCCATTTGAATCCGCACATCCCATCTGAAAATTTCACACCGAGGTAAGCCTTAAGCAATCCGTTGAACACTCTAGAGGAGAGTTCTCGTTTAAACGTTCTATTTACAACTTTTGAATGCCTATGCAAACGGCTAGCATATACGAGGTCGAAATCTTGAAGGGTAAGGGCATCCATAGCTGCTTTGAAATGGGATAAATCGGTTGCGAGATCAAGATCCATATAGCCTACAATATCTGCATTTGATTGAGTCCAAGATGTCTTGAGTGCTAAACCTACACCACGCCTTGGAACCTTTACCAATTGAATATTGGCATAGATATTTGAGAGATTTATTGCGAGCTCTTCAGTTTTGTCAGTTGAGCCATTGTCTGCAATTACAATGTTCCATTTGCTGATATCCTGATATTGTTTTTTGATATAGGCATGTAGCAAACGAACCTGCTGGTCTAAGGTTTCTTCTTCGTTGAGTACAGGGATGGTGATGTCAAAGGTCATATACATAATTTTCCGTTTGGCAAAATATTGAATTTGCTCGACAATACAGATAGGAAGGGCTAAAGACTTTACATTAGATTTTGAGATGTATTAATATTTGCGTCTAATATTTAGCGAGCTTTATCGAATAGGAGGATAGAATTTAAACCTTATATGGATATTTTTATTTAGTTTAAGAAGTAAATACTTTAAAGTGTTTGCAGATTTAATATTTTTGAGTTTTATGGGACGAATGAAAATAAATTAAGGATTAATGGATAAGGGTAATTCTAGATCATTCTGGAAAAGAAAAGAAGGTTTTGCAGGTGGCGTGTTTCTTGGTTTGATAGGTTTCTCTGCTGCATTTCTAATTGCAAGGTTTGGAGAGCTACTTATTGCATCTCTGAGCAGTACACTAAATTTAGTGATTGCAATAGTTGTTGTTGCAGCATTACTGTACATGTTTGTAGATCCCAAAATGAGATCGCTTATCTGGTACATGTATAAATCTACTATGCGAAAGATTACCAGTTTCTTTGTGACTGTTGATCCAATAAATATTCTTAAAAGTTATGCGGAGTCTTTGGGGGATAACTTAAAAAAGATGGGCAAGCAAATCAATCAGCTGCGTGCTCAGATGCATAAGTTGAATGAGACGATATATAAGAACAACCAAGAAATTCATACGAATTTGCAACTAGCCTCAGAAGCGAAGGATAAGCAAAAGGAAAAGACGATGATTCTGAAGTCTCGAAAAGCTGGAAGACTTAAAGAATCAAATATGAAGCTTCAAAACCTCCACAGTAAGATGGAGGTGATGTATAGAGTGCTTAGTAAGATGTTTGAGAACTCAGAAATCTTAAAAGAGGATATAGAAGATCAGGTAGAGATCAAGGTTCAGGAAAGGAAAGCTATCCACGCTTCTCATGGTGCCATGAAGTCGGCTATGAATATTATGTCTGGATCGAATGATAAACGAATGGTATTTGAGGAAGCACTTGAAGCTATTGCAGAAGACGTTGGGTCTAAAGTGGGAGAAATGGAACGATTTATGGATCTTTCTTCGAATTTCATGGATTCAGTTGATCTCCAAAGTGGTGTTTTTGAGGAAAAAGGTCTAAAAATGTTGGAAGAGTGGGAAACTGGTGGCGTTTCAAAGATACTTGGAGATGAGAAAGATAATCTTTTGATTGAAGCAAGGGATGAAGAAAATATACTAGATCTGAACCAACCTATACGCAAGCCTGAGAAATCGGGAAGAGCAAACCAGTATGACTCATTTTTTGAGTAGATATTATGAGCTTTGAAAAA
>JBELIG010000119.1:0-9602 GCA_042091035.1 Sphingobacteriales bacterium
AAGGAAGAAGAAATCCAAGGTTTGGATATTGGTGAACATCAGGCAGTTGCCTATCAATAACAATTGGGATGACACTGAATAAACAAAAACATGGATTATATACGCGACAGCTTGAATCAGATTCTTGCGGGGTAGGAATGTTATGTAATATAAATGGCTTGCACTCGCATTATGTGATTACAAATAGCCTGACGATGCTAGAGAATATGGAGCATCGGGGAGCCTATGGGGCAGAAAAGAACTCAGGAGACGGTGCCGGAATTCTCACGGCAATTCCACATAAATTATTTAAAGGCCAAGCGCTTGAAAGTGGTATAAAACTGCCCGAAATAGGGTCTTATGGTGTAGGTATGTTTTTTATGCCTAAGGATCCTCTTAAAAAAGAGTTTTGTAGATCTATAATTAGAAAACAATTGGAAAAAATTGATAAATCAGTTCTTATGATTCGTCCTGTTCCAGTTGATAATTCTATGGTTGGGTCTACGGCATTAAGTGCCGAACCAGATATGGAACAATGGTTTATAGATTATAGTGGTTTCGAAAAAGAGCTCAACTTAGAAACCGATTTATTTTTATTAAGATCTATTATTTTGAATGATGTCTATTCGCAAGACAAAAGTCTTGTTGATGATTTCTATGCGAGTTCTTTTTCTTCCAAAACTATTGTCTACAAAGGTCAGTTGTCCGCAATTCAGTTACGTTCCTATTTTAAAGATCTTCAGGAGAAGGATTATGAAAGTAATTTTGCAATCGTACACAGTAGGTTTAGCACAAATACTGTTCCCAAGTGGAAACTTGCACAGCCTTTTAGATGCATATCACACAATGGAGAAATAAACACAATAAAAGGTAATCTTAATTGGTGGGAAGCTAGAGAGAAACAACTGAAGGAATTCGACGAAACTCGTAAACCCGTCTTTCCTGTATGTAACTCCAATCTATCTGATTCAGGGAATTTTGATAAAGTCGCTGAGTATATAGCGAAAAGTGGAAGAAGTTTACCAAAAGTAATCATGATGATGATGCCGGAAGCTTGGCAGAATGATATGGAAATGCCAGCCTATAAAAAAGCTTTTTACACTTATCACGATGCGATTATGGAACCTTGGGATGGCCCAGCCTCTATTTGTTTTTCAGATGGAGATATTGCAGGTGCTGCCTTGGATAGAAATGGATTAAGGCCTTCGCGATATTCAGTCACGAGTGATGGATTCATCGTGCTAGCAAGTGAGGCCGGGTGTATGCCTTTGAATGAAGCATCCATTGTAAAGAAAGGAAGATTGAAGCCAGGAGAAATGCTTTTGGTGGATTTTAAGGCTAAGCAGATTATTTATGATCAAGCTATAAAAGAAAATATTTGTAGGGAACATCCCTATCAGAATTGGATCGAGAAGCGTACCCACTTTCTTGATGATCGTTCCTATCGAATTCCTAGTCATAGAATGATAGCTTCTAGTGATATTCTTAGAAAAAAGAAGATAGCTTTTGGGTTTTCTAATGAAGATGAAAAGCTGATCATTAATACAATGGCTATTCATTCTAAGGAGCCTATTGGTTCTATGGGAGCGGATATACCTTTGGCTGTTTTGTCAAAAAAGCCACAGCATATTTCAAACTATTTTAAGCAACAATTTGCGCAGGTTACAAATCCTCCTATTGATTCTATAAGAGAGGAATTCTTTATGTCCCTAAAAACATTCTTAGGTGGATCTGGGGCATTGTTGGGGACTAGTGAATCTGAGGCTGATCTTGTGCGATTGGATTCCCCAATCCTCGGCGAGGAAGGCTTCGAAGAACTTCAAAAGCTTGACCGAGATTCCTTCCGATTTATTAGAATCTCTTTGGCTTATACTAAATCTGAAGGCCTTGAAGCGGCTCTCGATAGAGTTGTAGATAGCGTTGATAAATTGTCGGAATACTTCAATATAATCTGCTTATGTGATTCTGATCTAGATGAAAAGCATTTATCCATACCAACTCTTTTGGCAACAGGGGGTATTCATCATGCGCTCATCGAAAAGGGAAAGCGTAAACAAGTGTCTTTGATAATAGAAGGCGGGGATGTTTGGGAGACGCACCATTTTGCGACACTTATTTCATACGGAGCAGATGCTGTTTTTCCATATATGGCATATCAATGCTGTAGAAGTCTTGCCGGAAAGATGAAAGATATTCAAGCGCATGAGTTGATACGTTCTTACAAGAAAGCAGCCGAAAAAGGATTGTTGAAGATAATGGCAAAGCTCGGAGTATCTACTGTGAATTCATACAAGGGTGCTAAAACTTTTGAGATTCTAGGCCTGAATAATACTGTTGTTGAAAAGTGTTTTAGGGGTACAATAAGTAGAATTGGTGGGCTCGATTTCGAAGATTTGCAGCGAGAGCAAACGATGAAGCATACTTTGGCTTTTACTACTTCAGATCACAATCTTGATTTGCCGAATGCTGGCATTCATCAGTGGAAGCGCAAAGGGGAATATCATCTATTTAATCCTACTTCAATCCATTTGTTGCAACATGCTACAAAACTCAATGATTATAAAACATACAAGGCTTTTACCCAAGAGATCGATGAGGTATCTAAAAATGCAAGTACGCTGAGGTCTTATTTGAGGATTGAAGGGAGACAAAAGCCAATTTCCATCGACCAGGTTGAACCTGTTGAAGATATATTTAAGCGCTTTGCTACAGGTGCAATGTCTTTTGGGTCTTTAAGCTATGAAGCACATACTACACTTGCAAAAGCAATGAACCGAATAGGTGGAAAAAGTAATAGTGGTGAAGGAGGAGAGGATGAGTCCAGGTTTAAACCTGCAGACAAGCAAAATAACATGAATTCCGCAATTAAACAGATAGCGTCCGGGAGGTTTGGAGTTACAATTAATTATCTATCTAATGCTGTAGAATTACAAATAAAAATGGCCCAAGGTGCTAAGCCTGGTGAGGGAGGGCAACTTCCTGGCCATAAGGTAGACGATAATATTGCACGTGTACGAAAAAGTACACCTGGAGTCGGATTGATTTCTCCTCCACCGCATCATGATATATACAGCATTGAAGATTTGGCCCAGCTGATCTACGATCTAAAGAATGCAAATCGAAATGCTCGAATAAGCGTAAAACTTGTTTCTAAAGCCGGAGTGGGGGTGATAGCATCGGGCGTTACAAAAGCAATGGCTGATCATATATTGATCAGCGGTGCTGATGGTGGCACAGGTGCTTCTCCCTTAAGCTCCATTCGGCATGCAGGATTGCCTTGGGAGTTGGGCTTATCGGAAACACATCAAACTTTATTAAAGAATAAACTAAGGGATCGAGTGGTGCTTCAGACAGATGGACAACTCCGAACAGGAAGAGATCTTGCAATTGCTTCTATGTTGGGCGCAGATGAATGGGGTATTGCAACAGCTGCTTTGGTAGTAGAAGGTTGCATTCTAATGCGCAAATGTCACCTTAATACTTGTCCAGTTGGTATAGCGACTCAAGATCCCGACTTAAGGGAAAGGTTCGCTGGGAAGGTGGAACATTTGGTGAATTATTTTCACTTTCTAGCCCAAGATCTTAGAGAAATAATGGCAAGCCTGGGTGTCTCTAAGGTTAGGGATTTGATTGGGCGTACAGACCTCTTGCGTATTGACCATACAGAAGATTATTGGAAGACTAAAAACCTAGATCTAGAAGTTATGCTTCATCAGTTTGATCCAGGGCCAAATCAAACGCTTTATGCAAGTAAAGGTCAAGATCATCGCTTAGAAGATGTTCTAGATAAGGCACTTATTGAATTCGCTGAATTGAATCGGTCAAAGATATACCACATCAATAAATTCTTTGAAATCAAAAGTACAGATCGAGCGGTAGGCACTATGTTGTCAAATGAAATAGCAAGAAGATTTGGTTCAGATGCACTGGGCGACAACACTATTCGAATGCACTTTAGAGGAAGTGCTGGTCAAAGTTTTGCAGCTTTTGGTGCACAAGGGCTTCATTTTACCTTAGAAGGTGAAGCAAATGATTATATGGGAAAGGGGTTAAGTGGTGCGAGGATTGCCCTATTGCCAGACAGGAAAAATAGATTAAAATCAGAAGAAAATATCATCGTAGGTAATGTTTGTTTGTATGGTGCTACCTCCGGAAATGTATTTATTAATGGCTTAGCCGGTGACAGGTTTTGCGTCAGAAATAGTGGCGCAAATGCTGTTGTAGAAGGAATTGGCGACAATGGCTGTGAATATATGACTGGAGGTAGTGTCATTATTTTAGGACCAGTAGGAAGGAATTTTGGTGCAGGTATGAGTGGTGGACTAGCCTATATCTACGATGGTAATGTGAACAATCTGGAATGTATAAATAGAGAGATGGTTCTCATTGAAACTATGGGCATAGAAGATCATCTCTTTGTGCAGAATCAATTAAAAGAGCATGTCAAACTTACATCAAGTGCGAAAGCTACGAAGCTATTAAATAATTGGCAGCGCGAGAAAAAGCGATTTTATAAAGTATTCCCTAAAGAATTTAAGGCAATACTTGAACTAAAGCGAAGTAGACTTACGCAAACTAAATAGGAGGTATAAATGGGGTATTTTAAGGGATTTAAAGATGTACAAAGGCAAACTCCCCAAAACGAGTCTGTTCGTGAGCGGTTATCTCATTTCGGCGAATTTGATTTACCCTTTGGGACAGATATGCCACAAAAACAAGCCTCCAGATGTATGGATTGCGGAGTTCCCTTTTGCCATAATGGATGTCCTCTGGGTAATTTAATTCCAGAATTCAATGAGGCAGTATATAGTGGAGATTGGAGATCTGCATATGCACTTTTATCACAGACAAATAACTTTCCTGAGTTTACTGGTCGCATCTGTCCAGCTCCATGCGAAGCATCTTGTGTTTTGAATATTAATGCCGATCCGGTTACAATTGAGTTTGTCGAAAAATCTATCATTGAACATGCATTTGAGCAGGGCTGGGTTCAGCCCGTAAAGGATATTAAACGAAACGGAATCAAGGTGGCAATCATTGGTTCAGGCCCGGCGGGTTTAGCCTGTTCGGATCAACTCAATAAGCTAGGTTATTCTGTTGATCTCTATGAGCGCAGTGATCGTATTGGAGGCTTACTTCGTTATGGTATTCCAGACTTTAAATTAGAGAAGAATATTATAGACAGAAGGCTTAAAGTGATGAAAAACTCAGGTATTCGCATGCACACTTCTGTCAATATTGGCTTAGATATAAGTGCAAAAGATCTTCTAAACCGTTATGATCGGGTCGTATTAAGTGGTGGCTCAACAGTACCACGAGATCTTCCGATAAAGGGGAGGGATTTGAAGGGAATTCATTTTGCGATGGATTTTTTAGAGCAGAATAATAGGAAGGTTGCAGGACTTGAACAGTCAACACCGCCACAGATTGATGTGAAAGGTAAGCATGTGCTTGTGATTGGAGGTGGTGATACGGGTGCAGATTGTGTAGGAACTTCAAATCGTTTGAATGCAGCTTCGGTTACTCAAATAGAGCTCCTTGCTAAGCCTTCCCATACTAGATCATTAACAGATTTATGGCCCAATTGGCCAATGGTTATTAGGACATCCTCCTCGCATGAGGAAGGCTGTGATCGTGAATGGGCTATCTTGACTAGTCGTTTTTATTCAAAGGATGGAATCAATGTATCAGGAGTTGAATTGGTTGATATAGAGTGGGCTGCAGGTCCTGAGGGGAATAATCAAATGGTGCCCATTGAAGAATCACGCAGAACGCTTATATGTGATCAAGTTTTTTTAGCGATAGGTTTCTCAAATCCTCAGAAGAAAGGACTACTTGATCAATTGGGGGTTAAGCTCGATGACCGAGGAAATGTGCATTCGGATGATTACAAAACATCTCAGGATAAAGTTTATGTAGCCGGTGATATGCGCCGCGGACAATCTCTAGTGGTATGGGCTATTGCAGAGGGTAGATCGGCAGCTGAGGCTCTTCACCATGATTTTCAAAAGTAAACAAGGACTTTTCTTGTCAATTCAAGCTTGTTTTTACATCTTTCTTCTGTTGAACAATGACCTTATTCAATTGTTGGTATAGAAACTTATCGATACCATCTTATGACTGGGGATACCAAACTAGGTTTTAACATCAAAACGAACAAAGATCAGCCACTGCTAGTCTTTAATGAAAGAGGTATTTACTGCCCGCAGGCAGACATATATATTGATGCCTGGAAACCCGTCCATAGATGTATAATAACACACGGTCATTCTGATCACGCTAAATTTGGCCACAAGTATTATTTAACCCATCATTTCAATGTTCCCATCATACGCCATCGCTTGGGTAATATTGCAGTAAAAGGTATAGAGTGGGGAGAAGTGTTTACTGTTAAGGGTGTCAAGTTCTCCTTGCATCCTGCCGGTCATGTGATAGGTTCTTCTCAGGTAAGGGTCGAGTACAAAGGGGAGGTATGGGTTTTTACTGGAGATTATAAATTACAAGACGATGGTGTTTGTCAGCCTTGGGAAGCTGTAAAATGTCATGCCCTTATTACAGAATGTACCTTCGGCTTGCCTGCATTTAATTGGAGACCGCAGCAGGAGGTAATGCAGGATATCAATAACTGGTGGGCAGACAATAAAACC
Source organism: Sphingobacteriales bacterium (assembly GCA_042091035.1). GTDB lineage: Bacteria > Bacteroidota > Bacteroidia > Chitinophagales > Saprospiraceae > AM-2324. The sequence continues at coordinate 6,627 of JBELIG010000119.1, forward strand.
GAAGAAAAGACAAGTGTCATCTTCGCCTATTCTCTAGGTAAGGCACAACGTATTCTAAAGCATTTGAATGTTGATCAGGGTAAAATATATACGCACGGTGCCATAGAGAAGATGACGGAAGTATTGAGATCGATAGTGGATTTTCCTCCAACAGAACTAATCACCAGAGATACAAAAAAACAAGACCTTTTAGGTAATATAGTTATTGCACCTCCAAGTGCACATGGTTCGCCTTGGATTCGTAAAATGGTGCCTTTTGAAACGGCCTCTGCAAGCGGATGGATGGCCTTTCGGGGAGCTAGGAGAAGACGAGCAGTAGATAGAGGTTTTGTCTTGTCAGACCATTGTGACTGGCAAGCATTGCTAAAAGCCATCAAGACGTCTGGAGCGGAGAAGGTGATCTGCACGCATGGATACACGGATATCTTTTCAAAATACTTACGATCAATTGGCTTAGATGCACGGACAGAGAAGACACAGTATGAAGGGGAATTATTGGAGGCAGAAAAGGTAGAGGTATGAAAGCATTTGCAGCACTGATCAAGCAATTGGATACTACCAATAAAACTACTGTAAAAGTCCGGGCCTTAGCTGAATATTTTCGCTCGGCTTCCGATACAGACAAAGTATGGACCATCGCCTTACTTTCCCATCGTAGACCTTCAAGGCCTGTCAATACTACACTACTTAGAGCATATGCTGCTGAACTTGCTCAGATAGATCTTTGGCTGTTTGAGGATTCTTATCATATCGTTGGTGACCTTGCAGAGACGATTGCCTTGGTTGTTCCTCAGACTGCTGAAAAGGAAAAAGAACGTTCCTTGACGGACTATCTAAATGATATGATCTGGCTGAAAAAAGAAGAGGACTTAGTTAAAAAGGAATACCTGCAGCGCGAATGGAGCAAGCTTCCATATTACGAACGATTTGTATTCACAAAGTTGCTGACCGGAGGCTTCAGAATTGGTGTTAGCCAAAAACTGATGACAAGATCCCTTTCTATGGCTACGGAAATTGATGAGGACATATTAGCCTATAAATTGATGGGGAATTGGAAACCTCAGTCAATTAGTTTTCAAGAGCTCGTTCTTGATGAGCGCTCCGGAGATCAAGACTCAAAGCCATATCCCTTTTACTTAGCCTATGCCCTGGAGGATGAACTTCCAGCTTTAGGTTCTGTAGATGATTGGTATGCTGAACATAAATGGGATGGGATTCGGGCACAATTGATTAAGCGTAGTGGAGCCATATTTATATGGACACGAGGTGAAGAGTTAGTGACAGACCGGTATCCGGAGTTCGAAACGATTTGCGCAGATATTCCTGATGGTACTGTATTCGATGGAGAATTGCTGCCCATGATCGACGGTAAAATTGGCACCTTCAATGATTTACAAAAACGGATAGGAAGAAGGACGGTGTCTAAAGCTCTATTGAAAAAGGTGCCTGTTATTTTGAGGGCCTATGATCTTTTAGAGGTTGATGGCATTGATTTGAGGGCAGATGCTTTTATGGAACGAAGAATCAAATTAGAAGGGGTGGTTCAGAAGGTGGATAATCCCCTAATAGATATATCTCCTTTAGTTGAGTTTGAGGAGTGGACAGCGCTCGAGAACGTTCGGGCAAAGGCAAGAGACATGAAGAGCGAAGGCTTGATGCTTAAACGTAAGGATGCTCCTTATCGAATCGGAAGGAAAAAAGGAGATTGGTGGAAATGGAAGCTCGACCCAATGTGTATAGATGCTGTCTTGACTTATGCAATGCGTGGACATGGTAGGAGATCCAATCTTTTCACAGACTATACCTTTGCACTATGGCGAGAGACAGAAACAGGTGAACGCGAATTAGTGACTTTTGCAAAGGCGTACTCAGGGCTTACAGATAAGGAGTTTAGAGCTGTCGATAAGTTTATAAAGAGTAATACTATAGAGCGATTCGGTCCAGTAAGAAGTGTTGTTCCTGAATTGGTTTTTGAGATCGGATTTGAGGCAATCGCTCCTTCGAGTAGACATAAAAGTGGAATAGCTACACGTTTTCCGAGGATACTTAGGTGGCGACAGGATAAAAAAATTGAAGAGGCAAATACATTGGATGATCTAAAGGCAATGATAGTAGAATGAATAGAAAGGAAGTCATAGGAATTGCCAAGGATTGGTTTGATGAGCGAGCCTGGAAGCCAGCTCCTTTTCAACGCTCTTGTTGGGATGCTTATCTGTCGGGAAAGCATGGTCTGTTGAATGCACCAACTGGAAGTGGAAAGACACTTGGACTTTGGGTGCCTATTGTTCTCGATCTTATTCAATCGTCTAAAGGAAAACCGGTAAAAGGATTGAAAGCTATTTGGATAACACCACTGAAATCCTTGTCCAATGAAATTAAGATAGCATCGGAGCGCTTTGCGAAAGACATGGGTATTGACATCACCGTAGGTATTCGAAACGGAGATACTTCTGCATCTGAGCGAGCAAGGCAAAGACGAAATTTTCCAACACTCCTGATTACTACTCCAGAGAGTTTACACTTGCTTTTGGCCTCTAAGGACTATCAGCAAAAAATGAAAGGCTTGAAGGCATTTGTTGTCGATGAATGGCATGAGTTGATAGGTAGTAAACGCGGTGTGCAAATTGAATTAGCAACATCAAGATTGCTGAGCATTGCTCCTAAGCTTCGAGTTTGGGGGATATCAGCAACTATTGGAAACCTAGAGCAAGCCATGCAGGTACTTTTAGGCACCCGCCCAACAGTGCTAGAACAGGCGAAGCTAGTTCGTTCAAAGAAAAAGAAGAAGATTGTAATTGAAAGCTTAACACCCATGAAAATGGATGCTTTTCCTTGGAGAGGGCATTTGGGCTTGCATCAGATTGAACAGGTCGCTGCTGTTATTGCAAAAAGTAAAACGACCTTAGTGTTTACCAATACAAGAAGTCAATGTGAGAGTTGGTTTCAAGCGCTTTTGGATCAGTATTCTGATCTTGC
>JBELIG010000120.1:0-9504 GCA_042091035.1 Sphingobacteriales bacterium
TTGCCAGTAGATTCTTGAATAGAGCGAATTTGGAGCGATGGACTGCAGAATATGTGCTTGAGCCAAATCAACCTAAATCAGTAGGTTTGATTCTTGCAGGGAATATACCAATGGTAGGATTCCACGATGTCTTGTCCACCTTTATAGCGGGACATCAAGCTCAGGTAAAGCTGTCTGATAAAGATCCCTTTGTAATGAAGTATTTATTTGATTTATTGATCAAATGGGATTCTTCGGTGGAGCCCTATTTTAGAGTGGTAGATAAGTTAAAGGACTTTAAAGCAGTGATTGCTACAGGTTCAAATAATACGGCACGTTACTTCAATGCTTACTTTAAGCATGTCCCAAATATCATACGTGCAAATAGAACATCCATTGCGATCATAGATGGTCAAGAAACAGAGGAGGATGTTCAGGCACTCGGACAGGATATTTTTCGATATTATGGATTGGGTTGTCGCAATGTATCTAAATTGTATGTGCCTGAATCTTACGATTTTCAATTTTTATTGGAAGAGCTTCACTCGTTTAAGAGTATTGTGTTGAATGATAAGTACAAGAATAACTTCGATTATAACTACGCTTTGTTTGAGATCAATAGAACGCCATATATAAATAACGGATGTTTATTATTGATAGAGGATTCCTCTTTGCATTCTAGAATTGCTTCTTTGCATTTTGAGTTTTATAAAAATGAAAAAGAACTAGAGCAAAAATTAGATGCTGTAAAAGGGGAGTTGCAATGTCGTGTATCTCGAACAGGCGAGGGGAGTAATATTCCTTTCGGAAAAGCCCAGGAACCTGAGCTTTGGGATTATGCCGATGGGGTGGACACCTTATCTTTTCTTTCCTCCATATAAAAAAAAGGTAGTTCAGCTGAACTACCTTTTTTTATTTATACGTATTAACTACTTGTCTAGTTGAAAACAACTTTCTGTGTAGAAATACCTGCTTCAAAACGTATCTGTACGTAGTACATACCGTTTATCATGTCATTACGGTTAAGTTCGAAGGTGCTGTTATTAACTTCAAAGTTAGTAGCAACAGTTCTTCCTTGTAGATCATAAACCACTACATCCAACATTGGGCTCTCGTCATTAGACGTGAAAACGATTGATGAACTTGATGGGTTTGGACTGAACTTAAGACCTACTGCAGATGCAGAAACTACTTCTTTAGTATTCGAATAGCCTGTAAGGTCACAGTTTAGATCCATAGTAACACAAGTCCTAGGAAGTACATAGTTATAGATTGAATCTAAGTATGTTCTTGCTCTATCGGCATCTGGAGCTTCTGAAGCATTTGGATTGTCTTCAGACCACCATTGCCAAGGTGATGAATCTGTTGGATCATCAACAAGTAAAGGCATTAATCCTTCGAAACCATCATTGTTTACATTTGCTGCTTCAGAATACGAGTCATTGAATCCAAAGTCTGTCCACGCTTGGTTGTTTCCAAAAGCAGTTTGGATAGATGCTACAGTGTATGCACCACAAGCTTCAACAACTGGCAGATTTACAACAGGAACATTTACAATACCACAAGTATAAGGTGCAAATGGATCAGTAGGAGTTTGGAATGAAATAATTGGCGCTTGTCCAGCGTCTAACCAAGTGGTATCACCTAGTGCACCACCCATGTTTACTGCTATAGAAATATCTGAAGAGTATCCAATGTGATTCGGATAAGCCAATGTATCTCCAAGGTTGAATCCTGTTACTGCCGAATTAACCGCATCAACAACACCTACAGATGTTCCGTAGATATCTCCATTAATTGCTTCCTGAATCATTGGGTAAGGAACTGTACCTCCAGTACCATCAGGAATCTCTGTAATGAATTTAGGAATCAATATCTTTTCGTAAGCATCAAGAGCTGCCGTATTTAGTGTCAGGTAACCACCTGTTCCATCTCCCCAAACACCTATTTTCTCTGGGTTGATTCCATATGGGTTACCAAGTTGGTCAGCACTCAATCTCATGTATCTAACTGCTGTTCTTGTATCTTGAATACCTCTGTAAGCTGCATTGATAAGACCAAATACACGCTGATCCTGTGTAAGAGCAAGTGGATTCCATCCAGATCTGTAACTAACTGCAGCTGCAACAAAACCTCTTTTAGCAAGGTCTGTACAGATTTCAACTAAAACAGAATCTTCTTTTGTACCTCCTGTACCTCCATTATCTGGGAAAGGCAAGAAGTTACCTGTGTGAAACAAAAGGTATACAGGTCTATTTGTCTCTGTATCATTTGTAGGTGTGTACACATCCATCATCAATGGCTGAGGAACGGCTTCTCCAATAGAAGGTACATTATAAGTAATTACGGTAGCATTTACTCCATACATTACATTGGTCGTTACTGTAACATCGTCAAAAATGGGATCTAAGTAACGTTGTTGCGCATTTACTGTAGTTCCTAGAATACAGCAAATAAACGTTGCTAATAGTAAAACTCGATTCATAGAATATTATTTAATGGTTAATTATTTTTTTACAAATTCGTAATTTAATGCCACATAGGCGATTCTTCCTATTTTTGGACCTCCGTAAGTTTGACTTATTTGGGTGTTCAAAAGATTGGATCCACCAATTTTAAGCGTAGTATTTATCTTTTTGAATTGGTAATTCACCTGTCCATCTAACAAAGAATATCCTGGGATAAATCCCGTAAACTGCGGAGATCCTTCAAAAATAAATCCTTCAATCCATTTGTAGTTTATGTTGAAGCCAAATTTGTTGAAAATATCTCTACCTGATACACTAATATTAAACTTGTGTTCTGGAGTATTGAAAGCAGGTATAATAGGATCATCCAAATCTTGGTTTAGTCTGTTCCAAGAATAATTTCCAGACAATTGGTAGAGGTCCAAGAAGTAGTAATTTAAGCCTACTGAAAATCCTTGAGTGGTTACCTGATTAGTTGAATTTGCTGCAAATCTATACGCTTGTACTTCTGGGAAGGGTATAGTTTGATTTGGATCAAATTCCACATCAAGACCTAAGTTGTAACCGATAAAATCGTTATAGATACTATAATAATAGCCTGCATCTACATATAACCTTTCGAATAAGGTTGTTCTCAATCCCAGTTCAAAGGTTTTTACACGTTCAGGCTGTATAGGGTCAATATCAAAATATACTAGGGTATCTTTATTTAGTGTATACCTAAAGTCATCAAAAGATTCAATTGTCGCAAGGCTATCTGCACCATTTAGATTTCCAGATAAGATAGCAGGTCCTACATTTAGATATAAATATTGATCTGAAAGAGTTGGATTTCTAATGGCAGAGGAGAAAGAAGCTCTTAGGTAGGTTTCTTTATTTGGATTGTAAACTAAAGAGACAGCAGGTGTAGGAATCAAATTAAAGTTTTGATTCTTGTCTAATCGTATCGTCGCATTCAATTTTAGTTTACGATCGAAGTAATAATCCTCAATACCGGTATAAAATCCTCCCTCAATATTGCTAATTAGTTCTCCAGGTATGGTGTCACTAAAGATCGTACCTTCTGAATTAGGCGTATATAATCTACCATTAGCACCCACGACCCATGATTCTACAAAACTTGGCTCAAATTTATATTCTCCATGTATATGATAGAGCGCTGATTTGTCATAGAATTTTGTTCCGTTTTCTATAGAATTTGACTTTGCAGATGTTATTTCATTAAAGGCTTCTTCGAATTCAGGTGTCCCTGGTTCTAAGAAATTTGTACTTCCATCAATAACTGGATCTGCAAGATTTGCAAAGTCAGCAGACATTTGATGCCAGATTGTTAAAGAATCTTGATAATCAACTATCCACTGGTCTGCAGCGTCCTGATCAAAGGTAGGAGGGAAGGTTGAAAAATCAAGCTGTGGATAACCCAGCTGATTGATTTTCGGATTTATTTGTCCTAGCCAATGGCTTGTATAATTTGCTGCCCAATCCTCATTAGACATCGCTCGTTCTTGAAGTCTAAGTGCTGTGAAGTAGGGATCGTATGAATCTCCTCCATCTTCCTTTGTCTGGAAGGCACGGATAAAGTATTTATCTTTTTTTCTAAACTCCAATCTGTTTTGGAAGAATAAAATATTTTTTAAACTGAATCTATTATCACCCTGGTATACGGTTGTACCCCAACCAAAATTCGATGCAATAATTAATTCTGGAGATTCGTAAGGATTGTCAGGGTCTGTTCGAATGTGAACCGCGGCAGAACCTTTAGCATTTCTCGTACCATAATCGACAAGATCGGCCTCGCGATATCCATTTCGGTGGAATATACCCAAGCCTGGATAAGCCCAAGGTGAAGCTGTTGAGAAGTCATTTGCAGGGAAATATTCATCTCCGTAGGTATTTACTTGATCCCAACCTCCGGGATTGCCAAATAAGGATGCAGATCCGTCCACGGCCTGATCATTGTCTGCAACCCAATCGTCTGCTTGTAAATAATATAAATTAAGCTTGTAAGCAATATGTTCTTTTCCATCTTTATTTGTAAAGGAATCTGCATATCTAATGGCTCCTTCTATAATGTTTCGATCTCCTCTTTTTATGCTTGCGCTCAGACCTTTAGTGAAAAATGGATTTTTTGTCTCCATACTAATAACACCATTGAAGGCATTTGGACCGTAAAAAGCTGAATTTGCACCAACTACAATATCCACTTTCATAACATCCAACTCCGAAGCGCCCAAGAAATTTCCTAAAGAGAAGTTAAGACCTGGTGCTTGGTTATCTACACCATCGATGATCTGAAGTGATCGAACCGGACTAGTTGAATTGAATCCTCTTGTATTGATGACTTTAAAGCCTATACTTGCAGCTGTAAGATCCACACCTTTAAGTGTCCCTAGACCTTCATAGAAACTCTCTGCTGCAGTCTGTTTGATAGCAAGGACATCCATTGATTCTACTGTTTGCGCGGATGCTTTTTGTTTTTCAGAAATACGCTGACCTTTGATCTCTACTACATCAATGACCATAGAAGCTGAATTCAATTCTATTTTTAGCTTGGTATTCCAATCCTTGACTTCTATCGTTTGGTTTTCAAAGCCTATATAACTGAATACCAGGTTTAATGGTAATTCTTCCGTAGTTTCTAAATTGAAGTTTCCATCAAAATCAGTTACTGTTCCTCCACCTGAGCCCTCAATAACTATACTTACTCCAATTAGAGTTTCACCAGATACCTTATCGGAAACGTTTCCACTAAGTGTATTTTGTGAAAACAGGTAAGTGCTTGATAAACATAGAGTAAGAGTTAATAGCTTGTAAATGTGCTTCATAATATGCCCCAATTCCTTTTCAAGTGTAATAATTTGGATTTGACAAGAATGTGACCCCTTGCCCGAAACCTTTTATCTTGAAAAATACAGAAAAAAAGGGAACAACAAACTAAACTACTAGGAATTTTATTCTAGTGGTGTACATGTTTTTAGAATTATAAGGTAGATGTAAGAGCCATAAGGATACCTATGAGTATGGTTATGAACTTTTTAAGGCTGACTTTGTGTTGCTTGGATTTATCTGCCTCGAACAGGATTGTTGTCGAAATATGTAATAATGATCCACTAATAAGAGCAAGTGTCCAGGTTCTTGATTGTTCATCAAAATCTAGCATACCCCCCAGTAGTGCACCCAAAGGAGACATTGCCGCAAAGATTGTTATCGCTATCCAAACTGTTTTTTTATTAAAATTAGCCATGCTAAGCAAACTCATTAGTGCAAATGCCGCTGGAATCTTGTGCAATATTATGGCCCAAAGAAAGTGGTTGTGACTTCCGTGGTCATGACCATGATTAGCTTGATGATAGGAATCATAATAGTCTAAAGGAAGCCCTTCCATAAAAGCATGAAGACCAAGCCCCGCTAATACAGAAACGACCATAGCTGCCTTCCCTTCCTCTTTATGGAAATGCATATGTCCATGCTCTACACCCCTAGATAATTGTTCGAGCAGTAATTGAATAAGGAATCCTCCCAACATAAAGAATCCAGTCCCTTTTACCGTATTGGAATACAGGGAAGGGATAAGATGCAACACGGTGACACCAAGAAGATACGAGCCACTGAAGCTTAATAAAAATTGAAGAATATCATCCCTTTTTCTAATGGTAAAGGATGAGGCTAATGCACCTATTAATGCAGAGCCAAATAGTAAGATGTATTCCCAAATACTCATTGATCCTAATTACTTAATAAAATTCTAGAATTAAATAATTTTGCCCAAAGAACGCCTATTAGCGCACCAAGCAATCCTCCACATAACACATCCAGCGGAAAATGTACACCTACATAAACCTGCCCAAATGCTATACTGCCGGCCCAAAATAACATAAAATATTTCAACTTAGGATAAAACCGTCCTAATAGTCCTATCATAAACAATGCAATCGCAAAGTGGTTTGTTGCATGGTTGGATGTAAAGCTAAATCCAGGCCCACATTTTTCTAACAGTAGTCTTGATGTATCAAGTGGACTGTTATCATGGCAAGGCCTTGCTCGTTCAACTGATTTTTTAATTATTTTATGACTTATGGTGTCCGCTGTTCCAAAGCATAGGAGCGTGCCTAGGATAATATAAACCGATTGTTTTTTGAAGCGGTAGACAAAAAAAATGATTGCAAATATGTAGAGTGGAATCCAAGTTGTCTTATCGCGCCAATAAGGCATGATGAAGTCTAAGAAGCTATTCGTCCATTCTTCATTTATGAGGTGGAAGATGTAGTGATCGATCTGGATTAATTCACTCATTTCTTTTCTGCAATTAAAATCATCCGTTGAGAATTTACCTCATCAAATTCGCCCAATTGGTAATCTCCAAATACCGCACAAGTTTTTAATCCTGCTTGCTCAAACATATTGTCGAAATCAGCTTTGTTGAATCCTTTTACGCGCTCGGTATAGTTGTGCCTTTTTCCTGCATCGTCCGAAAAGCTAATTTGCTTCAGAATAAATCCATCCGTATAGGATCTATTAATGTCAAAGCTTGTTCCTTCAATTTCTTTTTGCTCCTCCAGGACTAAATGCTTGCGTACTAAGTAAGGGTTTAAAAAATCAATAACAAACTTGCCATCTGTATCTAGGGAGTTTGCAATATGATTGATTGCATTTTGATGTTCATAATCTTTTTCAAAATAACCGAAACTGGTAAAGAAGGAAAAAATAAACTTAAAAGCTGCCTCAGGAAGTTCATTCCGCATATCGTGAATAGCAAATCTCAGTCCAGATGTTTCAAATTGAGAGGCATGACTTATACTTTGCGGTGAGATATCTAAGCCAAGTACGTTTAGGTTGTTTTTGTGGAGGAAAATGGAATGTCTTCCTCTACCACAAGCCAGGTCCAGGACTTTAGAAAAGTAACTTGGTTCAAGATAATCCAATAATCTTTTGATAAACGCTTGCGCCTCTGCATCGTCTCTGTTCTTATAAAGTTTATGGTAATATGGTGAATCGAACCATTCAGAGAACCATTCCTTTTTTTTATCTGTCATCGCTATGATTTACGTCTAAGGTGTAAAGCTACGAGAAAAAAGATTTAAATGAAATAGACATAATAAGGGAAAAAATAAAGCCCCGACATTTGTCAGGGCTTTATTTTTTATTTTACGCCGTGCATTAATTTCTTCAATACTGGACCTAATATGGTTACCAATATACCCGAAACAATCGGGATGATAGTGAAAATCAAGAAGAAGAACGATAATGAACTTTCATCTCTCATTGTATCAAACATTCCACCTACTTTAGCGGCAAGTTTATTACCAATAGCAATCGCTAAATACCACATACCAAACATAAAGGCGATCATTCTTGCAGGTACCAATTTAGATACATAAGAAAGTCCAACAGGAGAAAGGCAAAGTTCTCCTAATGTATGGAAAAGATATGCAAGGATTAACCAGATCATACTCACTCGTACTGCACCAGCTTCAGTTCCTGCTGGTATTGCCAATGATCCAAAAGCTAGAATACCGAACCCAATACCCAATAAGCCTAAGCCTAAACCATATTTGATAGCTGCACTTGGATTGTACTTGCTATCCCACCATTTGGTGAAGAAGGATGCAAAGGTTATTATGAAAAAGGAGTTCAAAATACTAAACCAAGAAACGGTAATTTCAGCACTGTCTGTTGAGAAATCTTGAACTAATTTATAGCCAACAATGATCCAGATAGCAAGGAAACTCAAGGCAAGAACTATATTTGAAGTTCGAATTGTTTTAAATGTTTTTGTGAATAAAAGGTATAATACCCAGGTAATTATCCCCAAAGGAACAACAGTAAGTAAGGTATCTACAATTTTAAATGCAGTTGCAGCTCCGCCAACCAGGGATCTTTGTGTGAAATCTCTTGCAAATAAAACTAAAGATGTTGCTCCTTGCTCAAACGCCATCCAGAAAAACACCGTAAAGAAGGCAAAAATAACGAAGGCAATCATCCTATCTCTAGTTATTTTAGTATATCTAGACATTCTCGAAATAACAAGAAATAAGAATAAACCTAATGTTATCAATAATATTACACCTATCTGAGCTTCAGGCAATAAATTGACACCTTTTATTTTACTTAATGGATCATTAATAAGGTATACAAAGGCAACAATAGAACAGATAGCAATTAGTATCTTATCTATAGAAGTGAATGGATTTGTAGGTTCCTCGCCATCCTTTACTAAGGAAGAGTCTAAAGCCCCTTGATCACCGTCTGAACGTTCTGCTCCTAGAGCTGCAGATTTTACAGGTGGATCTCCAATTATTCCAAAGATAGGTTTAGCTAACCAAAATTGAAGTGTACCGAGTGCCATAAATATACCTGCTAGGCCGAATCCCCATGCCCAACCAACTGTCTCGGCAAGGTAACCACAAAGCATCATACCAAAAAATGCACCAGCATTTACACCCATGTAAAAAATGGTGTATGCACCATCTTTCTTCTCAGGGAAATCTTTATACATTTCTGATACTATAGAGGTCATGTTCGGTTTGAAGAATCCAGTACCAATTACAAGTAAAGCCAAACCTATATACAAACTTGTTTCAGTTTCAAAAGCCATTGCTGCGTGACCGATTGTCATTATTGCAGCACCTATAACCACTGCCCATCGGTATCCAGTTACTTTATCTGCAATCAAACCTCCTAAAATAGGAGTTAAGTATAAAAGACCTGCGTATGTACCGAAGAGGGCTCCTGCGTTTTCACTAGTCCATCCCCAACCAGGGAAGTCGACTCCAACAACAGCCATGGTAAGAAAGTTTACCAAGAGAACGCGCATTCCGTAGAATGAAAAACGTTCCCACATTTCTGTGAAGAACAATACAAAAAGACCTGCTGGGTGCCCGAGGACTTGCGTATCAAAAAAGTTTGTTTTAGAACTATCCATAAATAGAAGAGTTTATTTCAACGGTGAGTTTAGATGTTAGTAATATTTTTCAGAGGATCTTTTGATGTGAGGACCCAAAAAAAACCAAGCTAAACTAAAATTATTCTTTGGGATATCCTTAATTCTGTTGGATAT
>JBELIG010000121.1:0-9242 GCA_042091035.1 Sphingobacteriales bacterium
TAGGTAGTGCCCAAGAATGGGGTTTGTTTGGCCATCGAAAAATAAACGAACTAGCTGTTTATACACTACCTGTTGAGATGAAAGTTTTCTTCTCACCTAATCAGGCTTATTTTTCTAGACATGCAATAGATGCCGATAAGCGGCGATATGCGAGTTCCTTTGAAGCTCCTCGTCATTACATTGATCTTGATCAGTATGGTACAGTGCCTTTTGATACTTTAAGTCGAGACTTTAGAACAGATTTAAGAAATCATTGTTTGTTCTTTTTGTCACCTATGGAAGGTGGAACCATCGAAGCACTGCCTGATTCTATTTGTAAAACCCCGGAATTTAAAAATTGGTTTGACACCTTAGCAATGGATTTTTATTATGAGGAGGAATGGCTGGTGCCTTTAGATTTATCCTTTCGATTAGACACATCAAAGTATAGAATACAAGTATTAGATAAATTCACGGAGCACGGTATTCTGCCCTATAATATACTTCGGGTATATAGGAAGTTGGTCCATGCGTTTAAGAACTTAGATGCTACTGGAATCTGCCGATATGGCTCAGATCTGGGGCATTATATCGGAGATGCAACGGTGCCCTTGCATACCAGTTCAAACTATAATGGGCAGAAGTCAGATCAATATGGTATTCATGCGTTTTGGGAAAGTAGACTTCCTGAGCAATTTGCTAATAGCTATGATGAATGGGTTGGAGCAGCTGTTTATATCGACGATATCCAAACACATATTTGGAATATTCTCGTGGAATCCCACCTTCTGGTAGATGAACTGCTCACCACAGAGAAGCAAGTTCGTTTGCAGTTGGATGACGAGCTAGAATATGGTGTTGAGGAACGAAATGGTCGATTGATTTCCACTCAAAGTGACACCCTAACAATATTGTATCATGAAGCCTTGGATGGAATGATAGAAGAGCGTTATAGAAGGGCTATTCACTCTCTTGGCTCTCTTTGGTATTCTGCCTGGGTAGATGCAGGTATGCCCAATCTAGAAAATATAGAGCCCGCATTTGAAATTGGCAACGCACAGAAAAAAGGTCGATTTATCACAAGGAGAAGGCATTTTGAATAGAATACAATTGATTTTTTTTAATTTCACAAAAAAAAGCTCAATGATCAAGAATTACAGAATTGTGGTCCCTGAAGGAAGGAGTCAAACTCAGGCTTGGGTTGATGAGTTCTATTTAGTCAATGGCTATCATAAGTCTGTAGGAAGGAGCGGGACAAAATATATTAAGTCGATAAAAAGCAGCATTGCTTTAAGTCCAAAAAGAATCTCTTCAGAGTTACTGTTGAGATTTGATGAAAAGAATGGGAAGACTTTAATTTTGATAGAAGGTTCTTTCAGATCTCTGACTGGTCACCTAACAAGTACTGATCAAAAATATTTTGATGACTTCATTTTCTTTATGGACGCTTGTATGATGACAGGAGTTATTGAAAAATTTAATGTCCCAACTCTAGATGGTATTCCTAAGAATGAAAAGAATGTTAAACTGTGGTTACTAGCTTTGCTCGTATTAACTTTATTCCCTTTGCTATTCTTGACAGATTCAGTTAGTAGATTTTCTGTTCTATTCATTATAGGAATAAGTTTGTTTTTAGTAATTACACAGGGAAGGAGAAAATAAAATCTTGACCGATTAAGAAATAATATGAATAAAGTAAATTTTGTAAGTACTGCACTCAAGGGAATGGCTATGGGAATGGCAGAAGTGATACCAGGTGTTTCTGGAGGCACAATTGCATTTATTACAGGTATATATGAACGTTTATTGGCTTCTATTTCTTCTTTTGGGAGCAATTTAGTAGGTACATTCAAATCAGGTGGTTTGAAGGCCGTTTGGGAAGCTATTGATGGCAATTTTCTGCTGGCTTTACTTTGCGGAATGTTTGTGGGTATTGTGTCTGGTGTATTTGGAATAACATGGTTGTTAGATAATTACCCACCAGTTGTTTGGGGCTTTTTCTTTGCTTTAATAATAGCCTCCTCCATTTATATGATTAGGATGGTGGAGTCATGGAATATCTTGAGTGGTGTCCTGCTGGTCATTGGTATTGCTGTTGCTTACGGGATTACTGTTTTAGCACCAAGCGCAGGTAATGAGGCGCTTTGGTTCGTGTTTTTATCGGGTTGTATTGCTATATCTGCATTGATATTGCCAGGTATCAGTGGTTCCTTCATACTGCTTCTTTTAGGGATGTATACGATAGTTATTCCTGCAGTAAAAGATATGCTAAAAACATTTTCTACAGACTCACTTTTAATTGTTGCCGTATTTGGATTAGGCTGTGTCACTGGAGTTATGGTGTTTTCCAGGCTATTAACCTTCGTATTTAAGAATTTTAAAGATCATACCATTGCCATTCTTACTGGTTTTATGATTGGATCTTTGAATAAAATTTGGCCTTGGCGAGTTTGTGTTGATGAAGCAGTCGTGAATGGGAAGATTAAATGTTTGAAAGAACAGAACATTATGGCTTCTGCCTATGAATCAGAACCCTATGTAATAGGAGTAGTTTTAGCTATGATTTTGGGCGTTGTACTCGTATGGTTTTTAGCTAAGACGGATAAATCAAAAACACAATAATGAAAAGGTATGGTCTGATCGGGAAAATATTGGGATATTCTTTTTCCCAAGATTATTTTAGGAATAAGTTCAATGTATTGAGCCTGAAAGATCATGCGTATGAGAATTTTGAGTTGAAAGAAATCGAGCAAGTTAGTCTTTTGTTAGAAGATGATTCTATCGGAGGATTCAATGTTACTATCCCTTACAAAGAGGCTATAATTCCATACCTAGATGGTCTTGACGATGTGGCTAAGGCTATTGGGGCTGTCAATACTATCAATAGAACAAAGGATGGGGAATTGATAGGTTTTAATACGGATCAGATAGGGTTTAGGAATTCATTAGATGGCTTTTTAAATGTTTCAGGTTCAAATAAATCAGCTCTTATTTTGGGTACAGGAGGGGCTGCAAAAGCTGTAGAGTATGTACTTCGGGATATGGGCTTTGATATACAATATGTTTCAAGAACAACTAAGAATGGTGCTATAACTTATGATCAACTAGATAAAGAGCGGATCAATAGTACGGATCTGATTATAAATACTACTCCATTGGGTACACATCCAAATATTAACAATTGTCCTTCTATTCCGTATGAATATTTGACTGAAAGACAACATTTGTATGATTTGGTATACAATCCTGAGTGGACTAAATTTCTTAAATTTGGGCAGCAGAATTCCTGCCCTGTTCAAAATGGGCTAAAAATGCTTCAATTGCAAGCAGAGGCGGCCTGGTTAATTTGGAATAAGTAATGAATCGAATACTTCAATATTAAATGAATAGAAGTGAAATCAAAACCAAATTTAGATTTTTCGAATACGGAGATTGCTTTTAAGAATAAGAGCAATGAGCAGCTTAAAAAAGCATTTTGGCTGTTCAAAATGATGAACAAATCCTGGTTTGTAAATTTGGGCTCAAAATTGGGTTCTATTGCAGTCCGCTTAAATCTGCCCTTTTCAAAGACAATTGTTGAGAAGACTATCTTTGAACAGTTTTGTGGTGGTACTACGCTTCTCAATAGTCAACAAACCATTGAACATCTGGCAGCTTACAATGTGGCAACTTTACTAGATTATGGTGCTGAGGGTAAAGTAACTGAGCGCGATTTTAACCTCACAATGAATGAGAATATCAAAGCGCTAGAGTTTGCAGCAGCCAACCCTTTTATCCCTGTAGTTACAACTAAGATAACAGGTATTGCAAGGTTTGATTTATTAGAAAAAATAAGCTTAGGTGTTGAACTTGCACCTGAGGAGGAAGCTGAATATTCCAATGTGCTTAAGAGAATTGATGCTATTTGTTCAGCAGCTTATAAGACTAAGACCTCTATTTTTATTGATGCAGAGGAGAGTTGGATTCAAGATGCTATAGATTCTATAGCTAACTTGATGATGTCCAGATATAATAAAGAATACATCAGTGTCTATAATACCTTTCAGATGTATAGACACGATCGTTTAGAATTTTTGATGAAATCTTACGAGGAAGCCAATACTCAAGGGTATATATTGGGTGCAAAACTTGTTCGGGGGGCATATATGGACAAAGAACGAAATCGTGCAGAGGAAAGAGGATACCCTTCCCCAATTAATAAAGACAAAGCATCAACTGATGATTGTTTCAATACAGCATTGCGTTTTTGTATCGATAATTATGAAAAGATAGCACTTTGTAATGCAACTCATAACCTTGAAAGCTCTAGGATACTAGCTGATCTTATATTTGAACGAAACCTTCCTAAAGAGCATACACATCTTAACTTTTGCCAGTTATACGGTATGAGTGATAATCTTACATTTAATCTTGCAGAATCTGGTTATAATGTAGGTAAGTATTTAGTTTATGGTCAGGTGGAAGAGGTCGTGCCTTACCTTGTACGAAGAGCACAGGAAAATACCTCCGTTACAGGAGATATGAGTAGAGAACTTGATTTATACAATTCAGAAATAAAGCGAAGAGGTTTATAAAAGAGGGGATATGCAAGAGATAATATTGAAAAAGGGGAAGGAATTCCCATTGAAGCGTTTTCATCCATGGGTTTTTTCCGGTGCATTGAAAACACAAACGAAAGGTATAGAAGAAGGGGAGAAGGTAAGAATTGTGGATGCTAAGGGAAATTTTCTTGGTATTGCACATTTTCAAGATGGTTCTATAGCCCTCCGAGTTATTTCTTGGGAGGATAGACCTATAGATGTTTCCTTTTGGAAGGAAAAGATTGAAAAAGCACTTGCCGTAAGGAATACTTTTTTCATTCCTAATGCAGAGCATACAAATTGCTTCAGGTTGATACATGCTGAAGGAGATGGACTTCCAGGGCTAATAATTGATGTTTACAATAAAACAGCAGTCATTCAAGCCCATTCCATTGGAATGCATAAGGATATTAATCTCATTTCAGAGGCACTTCAGTTAGTTTTTGGTTCTGATCTAAGTAGTGTTTATTCAAAGTCGCAAGCAACCTTGCCCGAACGATATGGTGTGGGAATCGCAGATGAGCACTTACTCGGAGCACCTACTTCAGATATTGTTCTGGAAAATGGCTATAAATTTATGGTCAATTGGCAAACAGGTCAAAAGACTGGTTTCTTTTTGGATCAACGCGTAAATAGAGCCCTGTTAGGCGAGTATAGCGCAGGTAAAACGGTATTAAATACCTTTGCTTATTCAGGTGGTTTCTCAATCTATGCCCTTGCTGGTGGAGCTGAAAAAGTTGTTTCAGTTGATATTTCAAAAACTGCAGTCGATCTTATTGACGAAAACGTTAAGATTAGCTTTGGTGAGGAAGAGCGCCATACCTCTTTGAAAGCAGATGTAATGAAATACCTTGGTGAAGAGGAAGAGGAGTTTGATATCGTAATTGTAGATCCTCCAGCATTTGCAAAGAATGTCAGAAAGCGCCATAATGCGGTAATGGGTTACAAGCGCTTGAATATGATGGCGATCGATCGGGTTAAAAAAGGGGGCTTATTGTTTACCTATTCTTGTTCACAGGTAGTAGATGATAAATTATTTTATGACACCATAGTTTCTGCCTCTATTGAAGCAGGTAGACCAGCAAGAGTGCTTCATAAATTAAGCCAAGGTCCAGATCATCCAGTGAGTATATATCATAAGGAAGGCCACTATTTAAAAGGTCTAGTCTTAAGGATGGATTAAAAAAAGGGAGCAATATTATTGCTCCCTTTTTTACTTATAGTTTCGGACATTTAAGTCGAGCTTTGTATTTTCCAGCTTTGACGTAGCCAACTGTTATTTCAAATGCTCCTCTTGAATCTGTGGGTACAGAAAGTGAGCTCATAGAGATATCGTAGCTTATTCCAAAGAATACATTCTCAAGTTCCATAACAAAGGCTGCATTCAACCAAGGCATATATATTCCTGAGTTTACATCCTTAGCCATACTTAGGAATGAACCCATACGAATGGCAACTTCCCTCCAGTCTCTGTTTGAATATCTGAAGTTTAATCCTCCAGATATAGCCATTGATGGCCCCTGATTGTTAAAAATAACTGCTGGGAGTAATTGTGTTGTATTCGATACTTCAATTTGTCCACCTGCTTGTATGGTATATCTGCTATATCTTCTAGATTCACCTGATTGGTACAAAGAAATATTAGGCCTATTCAAGTGATGCGCAGCAGCACCAAAGTAAAAACTATTATTTCCATTTACACCATAATAGAGCATGCCTGCCGAAAAATTAGGGAAAAAATTTGTTGAATTAAGCAGGTCTTCACCACTATCTATTGATTTGTCAACACTAACGGATTGCGCATTGAACTGATTACTGAACCATAATCTGTCTGGCTTTGTAAAAAGCTGACCCATGGTTAGATTAATACCTCCTGTTAAGTACTGACTCGTTTTTCTGAAGCGATTACCACTAAGCTGTTTCATATAGCCGATATTTAATCCAGCAGCATTGTAGGTAAGGTTGGCATTTCCAGTTTGATCATTAGTTCCTGAGAAACCATAAGTAAGATAATCTGCTTTTCCAAGTTTGGAGCGCATATCAAAATTAACATTACTCGTTCTGAAAGTAGTATTGTTTACCGCATTCCATTGGTCTTTAAATGCAGCTACCACTCTGAATCGACCAGTATGAACACCTGTAAAGGCAGGATTGCTATATACGGGGTTGTTATAGAACTGCGAGAAAAGAGCATCCTGTGCATTAGATTTCTGCATATCTACTAAAAAAGCAAGACCGAGAATTAATAGAATTATTTTATTGACTTTCATTTTGTGTAATTTCGCGATTTTATCTAATTAAGTTCACTTGACCTTC
The DNA here is from genome assembly GCA_042091035.1 of Sphingobacteriales bacterium. Taxonomy (GTDB): domain Bacteria; phylum Bacteroidota; class Bacteroidia; order Chitinophagales; family Saprospiraceae; genus AM-2324. The sequence goes on from JBELIG010000121.1 coordinate 6,876, forward strand.
GTGACGCTCTGAGAGGCCATCAATATAAGTCACTTCAGCATGCCATAAATATGCTCCTGTGGGCATTTCTTTTCCATCCATAGTTCCATCCCATCCGAGATTGTCATTTATTTCAAAACCCGATCGTTCGTAAACTAAAGTTCCCCAGCGATCAAATACTTGGAAAAGGTCAACTACCGTTCCGTCTTTTCCATGTGTTAGAAGTTGGTCATTGTTATCGTCACCATTAGGCGAAAAACCTCTTGGGACAAGTACAACTCTGTATTTATTCACATTAATAATAAGTATTTCAGTGTCTATGCAGCCATTGTCATCGATTACCTGAACCTCATAGGATATGGTGTTATACGGAAATGCTACTGGGTTTTCACAATCGGTACAACTCAAAGTACCATCAAAAGCAGCTAACCATTCTACATTATATGCTCCCTGATTATTAATGATCTCAATATAATCTTGATTTAAATATACTTCATCTTCTAGATTTAATTCAAGATTCGACCCATTAGGGAAGAGTAGCATTAATTCTTCTGGCTCATTTATAGTGACAATAGTGTCAAATGTACAACCATTGTCATCAATGATTTCAAGATTGAAACTACCAGGCTCCAAACCTGTAAGCAACGGATTGCCAAAGTAATCATCTTCATTAATCATGTATAGGTAAGGCGGTGTAGCTCCTGTGGTATTAAATGTTATCAAACCATCGTTTATGCCAAAACAATTTAAATCTTCAACCGTAAGGCCTGGATTAATAGGTGTAGGCTGTGGTAGATCAATCTCAAATTCAAAAACACAGTCATTCCCATCTGTTACTGTCACTTGGTAGGTCCCTGAGAAAATGTTTTGTAGGTCTTGTGAAAGAGAATCATTCGACCATATGTAGCTGTAGTTTCCAGCACCTCCAGTATTGGTCAAATCAATAGCCCCTGTGTTTTTTCCATTACAAGGAGGATTAGTTAGATCAAATTCAGCAATTACTGGTTCAGGTTCATTAACAGTAAGTATTTCAGTTACAATACAGCCTAGATTGTCCGTTACCGTTAATTCGTAATCTCCGGAGGTTAAATCGGTTTGATTTGAGTTTGATCCTGGGATATCCCAATTATAATCAATTGGTGCTTGAGCAAATGAGACAGATACCACATCAATACTTCCATCTGAAAGTCCACCGCAGCTTACATCTTGTATGTTTGTGTTTAGTTGAAGTGCAGGTGGGTTTGACAATTCTGCTTCAGTTACTTCGCTGAGGCATCCTTGCTCATCAATTACCTGTATTGTTATACTTTGGTCTGCCGATAAACCTGAAACTATATTTTCTGGCACTGGAGTGGAGTCATCAAATATGAAGCTATAATTCATTGAAGGGTTCCCTCCTATGACTGAAATAACCTCCACAGAACCATTGTTTCCATTAAAACAGTCTGGATTTTGAGGACTAAGTCCAAAGGTGATTGGTTCGAGATCTTCGATAACAATAGACCCTTCAATAGGACAGCCTGTATTATCTGTGACTGTCAATCCATTTATTCCAGATGCTAATGTAGTAGCAATTGAATCTGTAGAGTTGTCAGACCACATAAAAGAGTAAGGCCAATTACCACCTGTTACAATTGCAGTTGCAATATTTGCAGCAACTTCTGAACAGGCTTGCTCCGTTTGGATAAGACTGATTTCAAGATTTGCTGGCTCTCCTATAAGTATATCTAATGATTCTATACAGCCATTGTCATCTTCTGCCACAAAGGTGTTTAATCCTGCAGTTAGTGAAGTGTTAATGCTGTCTGTAACGCTATTTCCTGTCCAGAAATACGAGTAAGGATATGTTCCACCGATAATCTCCATAGTAGCTGTTCCATCAGCAGAACCATTACATAGAGTAGAGGCAGACTCTAGAAGATTGATCTGTAATTCTTCCGGTTGCTGGATTTGATAAAAGCTGGTATCGGTACATCCATTATTGTCAGTTAGCACCATTGTATAGTTGCCAGCTTCTAAATTCGTTGGAATAACTAAGTTGTTGTCAGAGTCATATAAATCTTCATCGATTGATCCTATACCTCCATCTACGGTTAATTCCAAACTTCCATCTGAAAGACCAAAGCAGCTTACATCTACTAGTATGCTGTCTTTGACTAGTATTTCATCAGGTGCAGAAATATCTACATTATAGCTTTCGATACAATTGGCACCGTCAATTACAGAGAGTACATTTGGACCTGCACAAAGGTCTGAAAGATTAGGCGTATTAGTAAGGACTGTATTTCCATCACTATCCAAATAGCTAAAGGTGTAAGGTAGATCACCACCGTTAACTTCTAAGACAGCCTGACCATCACAACTATCAAAGCAACTTGTGGGAAGTGT
>JBELIG010000122.1:0-9225 GCA_042091035.1 Sphingobacteriales bacterium
CTACCAGCAGCTGAGAAAGTCTTATTAGATATGGCAAATTCAAATATTCAGCGTTTGTCAGAATTAATAAAAGAAATCTTAGATCTTTCAAAACTCGAATTAGGTAAACAAGAGGTTAGCCTAAGTCACTTGGATATAGTTGTATTTATTAAAGACAGAATTAGCCAGTTTAATTTGAGAGCTGAAACTAAAAAAGTAAATATTTCTTTTGATACGAATAAGAACACTATTTATGGGCTTTTTGATCGAAAGATGGTTCATACTGTTATCTCAAACCTGATTGATAATTCTTTGCGGCATGCCAAAGGTATAAGCGAACTTTCTGTTAGCGTAAATATTGTAAAGGACAGGATTGAAATCCTAATTAAAGATAATGGACATGGAATTTCAGAAAACAAACTGAAGTACTTGTTCGATAGATTTCAAACAACCTCGAGTTATGAGAGTGGCTCTTCGTTAGGTATAGGATTAGCAATCTCTAAAGAGTTTGCAGATTTGATGGGAGGTAGTTTGTCGGTTACTAGTAAAAAAGATGTTGGTACAACTTTTAAATTTTTATTGCCCCTAATAAACTCAGAACAGATTGATGATGAGCATATCAAAAATGGGCTTCAACTTGAAATTCAGGATCAAATAGTAGGTGCTGAAAGGGATGGAGATTTTCGACACGATATTTTATTAGTTGAAGATAATCGTCAATTAGCTATTTTTATAGAACTTCTATTGAAGGATAAATACAATGTTACTATTAAATACAATGGTCAAGAAGCTTGGGATTATTTAAATGAAGCTGGAGTAATTATACCACAATTGATTATTTCAGATATTATGATGCCAAAGATGGATGGTTTCGAGTTTTTAGAACTTATGAAGAACAATAAATCGTATGCTGATATTGGTTTTTTATTCCTATCTGCACGTGATTCAAAAGAAGATATTTTAAAAGCATTAAGGATTGGTGTTGAAGATTACTTGAGTAAACCTTTTCTAGAATCAGAGTTGTTGGTTGTAGTTGAAAATCTTCTTACAAATTATAGAGTGCGTGAGAGTAGTAAAGTCGAATTAAATGAACTTGCTCTGCAATCAGATGGTTCGAAAGCAGCAGAACCTCATGAGACTATAAACCTTGAAGAGGGCTTGCCCTTGGCTGATAAAGAGTTTTTAGAGCAGTTAGATAAATATATAGAGGAAAATATTGAACGCCTAGAGTTTACTATCGAGGATCTATCTTACAATTTGGCTATTAGCTCTCGACAGCTTAGAAGAAAGATTCAGAAATTAACAGGCTTCACTCCTAATCAGTATATCAGGAAGTACAAAATGAATGTGGCTCGTAAATTACTTGAAACCCGGAGTGTTTACTCCGTAAAGGAACTCTCCTATAAATTAGGTTTTAAGTCAAGTGCACACTTTGCTAAGCTTTTCAAAAATCACTTTGGGCGAAACCCTTCAGATTTTGTTTGATTTTACCGATAAGTTAGGTTGCTTGTCCGATTTGTTTCTCGGGAATGAAATACATTTGTCCTAACGCATTAAACTAAGTTAATAGAGTTTCGCTAATTACACATTTTCCTCAAAAAGTCAATAAATAAAGGAAAAAGAACCCAGTCAAGGGTTCTTTTTTTGTCCTTTTTATATATGAAAATGTCCTTTTTGTGAATCATTTTAATTTTAAATTTGACCTATCAATTAACATTCCATTATTAAGTTAACATCCTTGATTAGAATAATAGTTAACTAAAACCGAGCACATAACATCCTATAAGAAACTATATTCTATTCACAGTTAAATCTAATTAAGTATTAAAACTTAAACCAAGTTAATCCTTACAGATTTTTCTTTATGTTCCGTATCCTTTAAGGGTACACTAAGTAACAGATCGAATAAAGATCTTAAGCCCAGTGCAAACTGGGCTTTTTTTTGACCATAAACATAGTTAATGTGTCCGTTTTAGGATTATATATAAACCTATATTTATAATAGTTAACATTCCAAACCGATTAAATTCGGTCCAAGTTTTTGATCATCTAAGATAAAAGAAGATTCCACCTGGAATCTTCTTTCTTTATTCTAGAGCACCTCTGCTGATGATTGATCCAAAAAAGATTGCATTTGCTGAAAGTTTTTGGGTGTTATGCCAAAAAGCTCTAAAGTTTGGATTGTCCGCAAAGCATATTATAGTTGATCGTTTAAAACTTGTTCCTAATATTGCGGGTGAATTCGCTAATAGATCTATGTTTCCTTTAGAAGCATATCCGCTTGTCAATGGATTGTTATCATAATATGCTGGTGCAGCATATTTATTTTTAGGCTTGTTAAGAAACACATTGCCTTTTCTGAATATTTGAATATTAGAATCGTGGTAACCATAAAATATTGGGTGGCTTAAATCTGTATTAATATTTAATATAGCTCCGCCTATAACATTAGATCCTCGATCTCTGGCTAGCATATTGTAAGGTCTAGTTTTTTCGTTTGTAACTGATTGGTTTTTATTGATCTTTAAGGAGCCTATCCCGTTAGAGGCTAGCCATCTTAGTGCATTTCCATAAGCTACAATAGTATTATTTCGTTGAGCGGCCCATTGTTCTATCTTTGTTTTTCCAGAAGTTTTCAGGGCATTGTAAGAGCCACTAGGCATTATGATAACATTATATTTACTAAGGTCAGTACCTGCAATATTATCTAATGTGACCAATGATGATGGTATTCCATATACCTGATCCAATAAATGCCAAACTTCTCCGGCGTCATAACTGCTTACTCCACCACCTCCTAAGATTAAGATCTCTGGTTTTTTTATAATTGAAAAATTTCTTGATCCCATATCTGGGCCTACATGTGTCAAACCAGTATATATCTCAGTCACCTTTACATTATGTACTTTACTTGTTTGTTCTAATAAACTGTATAGTTCTTGTGCATTAAGCACCTGATTAGCAACTGGAATAAATAAAGTACCTTCTCTATAATATTTTTTCTTATCTAAAGTAAAAGGGAGGTTTGCAACCTTTACTCTAATATCCTTATCAAGTATTGTATATAAAACTGCCGGAGCGGCATATTGCTCCCATTCAATTAAATAACCATAGTCGCTAAACTCCGGTATTTCTACCTTAGGATTTACACTTTCAAGGCTTTCTATCTTTTTACCAATTACATCCTTATCTCTTTTCTCAACTAAGTCGAAATCTGCACCAAATGCATCTGCAAGATTAAATGCGGATACATCATAAAAGATACTATCCTTAAATGTTGTTCTATGCTCAAATGCTGCTTTTATTAACCTGTATTGATCTTGGGCAAATGGAATGAAATAACTATCAAACTGATAATAAGTATTTGCCTGACTTTCTATATCCTTGCTTGTGGCATGTATTTCAATTTGATGTCTTTTTAGCATCTCAATGAAATTAGCAGCTCTAGCTTTATCTCCGTGCATAGTGAATACATAGCCGAGGTGCTCATCTTCTTCAGACATTTTTCCTGCTTCCTTGTAAAATTCTCTTTGGTAGTCTAAGAGTTGAACCCGCATTGATTTTGCAGCTGTAAGTGTTGATATTGCTGTAGTCAATTGGTTCTTGATTGTAAAAGAGAAGTCTAGTGGTCCATTCTCTGTCTGTTGGAGATGTCCTCTTGAACTACCTTGTTCAAATAGAATACCCACTGATCCATTGATGTCAGGATAAGTTGACCCCTTTCCATAGTAATAATCATCAAAGGCTTCCTTTGTGAAGTAAAGTGATCCGATTTCGTCTAAAGCGTCTGCATGAAACTGTCCTATTTGTTCGGTTAGGTCTTGATTTAATTGTGGTGTGTTCGGGTTAGTTCGTTGCGGTATTCCAGGTTGAAAAAAGAATGTAGAATTGGAACCCATTTCATGATGATCTGTAAGAATATTTGGTTTCCATTCATGAAAATTTGCAATTCTTCCTTGTGACTCTGGATGCTGAGCTGGTAGCCAATCTCTATTTAAATCAAACCAATAATGATTTGTTCTTCCTCTTGGCCAAGGTTCATTGTATTCTCTTGATTGGCTATCACCATTTTGATTTACACCCTTGTGGCTGTTAACCCAACTTGCAAATCGATTGAAACCATCAGGGTTGAAACAAGGATCAATTAGAATCACAGCATTTTTAAGCAATTGTTCGGTGTCTTTTGATTTCGATGCTAATAAATGGTATGCTAAAAGTGGCACTGCATTGGCACCTGAAGGTTCATTTCCATGAATACTGAAGCCTTGATAAACTACCACAGGCATTTTTGAAGTATTCAAACCTTCTGAGGTGTTTGGATTTGTTAACTTTTTATGATCTTTTTTTATTTGCTCAATATTCTTTAGGTTCTCTTTTGAACTGACTACTAAATAAACTAGGGGTCTATTTTCGTAAGTTTTTCCAAATTCAACAAATTGGGCTTGTTCTGATGATTGGCCAAGTGCCTTTAAGTATCCTACTAATTCATGGTGGCTTATGTGCCATTCGCCGGGCATATAGCCTAGATAGCTTTCTGGTGATGGGATTGCATTATCATATTTATCTGCGCCAAGAAAATAATCCAATGATCTTTTTTGACCATTTATGTTCAAACATAAAAAGATGAGTATGGAAAAAATTAAGGATGCCCTCATAAGTGTGTATTTTATTTATTATTTACTCGATTTACTGAACTAAGTAAAGCTTATTTTTATAAATTTGGATTCAATTTAAATTTATGGAACTTCTTTTAAAAATCTTAATAGGATTACTTTTCTTAGGCCTCTTGGTTATGAATTTTTATTTCAGACGTAAAGTGACTAAAAGTTATAGGATCCTTGTTAAAAATAATGTAGAATTTGATTCGAAGCACATTTTTAACAAAAAGAAATTAGAGGAAGAGATAATTCCTAAATACCCAAAAGAGGAGGCGGATATTCGGCAGTTTGTAAATTTGTTAAATCAATCTATTAAAATAGGTTTTGGTTTATTAGTTCTGATAACTGTATTTGGAGGAATATTACTTTGGGATTCTTTTTACAATATTTAGTAAATCAACTTTCGCATACTATGGAGAGGTCTACTTTCAATAAAGTAAACATATGCTCCGTAATTACAATCTATTTCTTTTATTAGGGCTTTGTCTCTTCTTGCCTAGCTGTTTTAGGTATGCTGAATCTATTCACCTCAGAACGGATGGTAGCGGCTATGCTCGTTTTCATATCGAATTTACAGAATTTATAAATCCAGAAATACAGCAAAAAGCTGTTTCACTTACTAAGCAGCTTCAGCAACTTAATGACACGCATGATGCACAACTTAATAGTTATTTAATCAATAACAACCTCTATGTATCTGTTGAATTTGAAAATCTAGAAGATCTAAACCTTATTTATAACAAGGGTATTCATCTTTTAAGCATAGACTGGGAAACACATGTGCCAACAAATCATTTTTATGCGGATAATAAGAGGTTTGTTAGGTTCTTTAATGATTATTTAGTTAACAAAACGGACAAAAATGCTCATTTGTCGGACAAATTGCAGTCTTTTTTGTCTATTTATTCTTTTGATAATGAGGTTGTTAGCGTTGAAAATCCGTTTTCGGTAATCTCAGGAGAGCTTGATGTTGTAAAACTTGAATTTTTAGATTTCGAGTCGGGAGCAAGTACGCATAGACTTTCTAATTTGATTTTTTTGAAATAGCTGTATAGGATTAGCAAACTTTTGCTTTTCAATTGATATTAATGATCTAAAATCTCTTAAATCTTTTAATTTTTTTAATTTCACATATTATAACGAGTTACAAGAATTAAGATGCTGAAGGTTGGTATTGTTGGATTGGGGTATTTGGGGGAAATTCATGTAAAATGTTTGACCGAACTAAATACTGATTACGAGATTGTTGGAGGTTTTGATATTGATGCGAGCCGAGCTGCTTTTATCGGAGATTTGTATCAAATCCCTATCTTTTCTTCATTAGAATCCTTGATCGAATCCGCAGATTTAATAGATGTTGTTAGTTCTACTAGGTCGCACTTTTCAGTTGCTAGCGAGGTTATAAAAGCTGGTAAGCATGTCTTTATAGAAAAACCTATCACCGCAACTTACAAGGAGGCAGAAGAGCTGGTAGACCTCTGTAAAATTAATCAAGTCAAACTTCAGGTCGGTCATGTGGAACGTTTTAACCCAGCATTTCTTGCTATTCGAAATAAGCCTTTAAATCCATTGTTTCTCGAAGCGCATCGGCTTGCAAACTACAACCCTCGCGGTAATGATGTATCAGTTGTGATGGATCTAATGATTCATGATCTTGATATTATACTTGAATTGGTGAAATCTCCTGTAAAGCATATTACTGCTACAGGGGCATCTGTATTCAAGCGAAGTTTGGATATATGCAATGCTCAACTTGAATTTGAAAATGGGTGTATTGCTATATTGTCTGCGAGTAGGGTTTCTTTAAAAAATATGAGAAAACTCCGGTTTTTTCAACCTGAGTCTTACGTTAGTGTTGATTTTTTAAAGAAAGAGGCTCAATGGATTGATAAAGTCCAATCAGACTATCCGCTACCTATTAGTACTAATGGTTTTGAGATTCCTCTTGAACAGGAGAATTCTAAATTACAAATCATAAATGCTGATGTCAAAGATGGGAACGCTATAAAGATGGAGTTGGAAGATTTTGCTCGTGCGATTCGGGGTGAGCAAGCAGAGACGGTTAGTGTCGTGGATGCAGCGCGCGCATTGAAAGTAGCAGAAAAAATAGAACGATTGGCGGTTGAACGTCTTGAAAAATTTGAATCAAACCTTTAATAGTTTATATGAATTTTTGGAAAGTATTGTTTTTTTTACCACTGTTTTGTACGGTTGGATGTGACTTGTTAGATAGAGATGAAACCATTCCTGCATTTCTGCGGGTAGATAGTGTTGAACTTCTAGGAGGTATTTCTGGAAGTGATTTTTGTTTTGATAATAAAGTATATAATGTAGAGGTCTATATAGGTGGAGAGAATATTGGTATCTATGCTTTAGGTACAGATATACCTGTTTTTTTTGAAGGGACTACGGGAGTAGAAATTTTTGCTCTAGTTCCTTTTGCTGGGTCCTCTCAGATATTGGAGCCTCATTTGTTTTTGCAGAAAATTGAATTTGATGTAGACTTTCAATCCGGTTTAGTGAGTAGCTTTGATCTAACTGCGTCCTACTTCGATGGTTTGACTAATTATATCTCGGAGGACTTCGAGAATAGCCCCTATGTTTTTTCGGAGAATGTTGATGAGGATTCGCTGAGTGGTTTAGATGTTGAACTAAATGACTTCTGTGCTAATAATCATGTCGGCGCTTTTCATCTAACAGATAGCAGTAGACTATCCGTCGTGACAACCAATAATATTTATCAAATTGCTAATGTGCCTTCTAATCAAGCTTATCTAGAACTTGATTATTTCTCTGAGATAAATTTGACAATTTCATTGTATACCTTCAATTCTTTAAACGGTGATATAGGTTTTTCAGATTTGTATTATGTCAATCCAAAAAGTGATTGGAATAGGCTGTATATAAACATGACTGATTTTATTCAGACTAGTGACGCTGATCGGTTTCAGTTGCTTATCAGTGCTGAATTACCTGTAATTGATGCCTTAGGTGATACATTAAGAACAGGATCAGCCTATTTAGATAACATTCGTGTTATTTCTTTTTAAATTAGTGTTCCCACTAGTCTTACCAATAGAATCAGAATATGCAAATAAAGAGAAAAAGACAACTTGATACATTGCTATATAAGTGCCTTGATTATATCTCGGCTATGTTGGCATGGGCCTGTTTCTTTTCTTATAGAAAGTCTATTGAGCCTGGTGTTCTAGACTTCGATAATATTTTAGCGGATAAGAATTTCTATATCGGAATGATTATTGTTCCTTTGGCATGGATTTTATTCTACAGTTTTTTTGATAAGTATAAGGATATCTACAGGATATCGAGATTAGCAACTTTGGCACGAACGTTCTTTTTGTCTTTAGTTGGGGTTATCTTCCTTTTTTTTACTCTTGTCTTGGATGACGTAGTTATAAACTATACAACGTATTATTCTTCTTTTTTAACCTTGTTTTTACTTCATTTTTTAATCACTGTTCTAGTTAGAATGGTACTTCTTACTTGGGCCTCAAGAAAGTTGAAGGCCGGAAAGATTTCATTTAGAACCCTGATTATTGGAGGTAATCAGAAGGCGGTTGAACTTTATGAAGAGGTTGCAGGGCGCTCAAAACGTCTGGGTTATGAGTTTGTTGGCTTTATTGATTCTAATGGTAATTCGACCAATATACTCGATAAGTATCTGCCGGTATTAGGTAATATCGATTCATTAGATTCTATTATTGAGTCAAATGGTATTGAAGAGGTAATTATTGCTGTTGAGACTTCTGAGCATGGTAAAGTCCAAAGTATACTGAATGTTTTGTTTGATTATAGTGATACTATATTAGTCAAAATAATTCCTGATATGTATGATATACTTTTGGGGACAGTAAAAATGAACTCTGTTTTTGGTGCAGTTTTGATTGAGATTGAGCAGGGCCTAATGGTAGGCTGGCAAGTAGGCGTAAAAAGAGCAATTGACCTATTTGCTTCGGGGCTGATGTTGATTTTATTGGGTCCTTTGTATCTATTTATAATATTACGGGTTCGATTATCCTCTCCAGGGCCTATTTTCTTTACCCAGAAACGAATTGGATTAAATGGAAAGCCATTTTTGATTTATAAATTTCGTTCGATGTATGTGGATGCAGAAATAAAAGGTCCACAGTTGTCGCATGATAATGATCCTAGATGTACTCCATGGGGCGCAAAAATGCGTAAATGGCGTTTTGATGAGCTACCACAGTTCTGGAATGTGTTAAAAGGTGATATGTCCCTTGTAGGTCCAAGACCCGAGAGGCAATATTTTATTGATCAAATTATGGATCGTGCACCGCACTACAAACATCTGCTTAAAGTTCGACCTGGAATTACATCTTGGGGGCAGGTTAAATACGGTTATGCCTCTAATATAGAGGAGATGCTTCAGCGTCTCAAGTTTGATATTCTTTATATTGAAAATATGTCACTTGCTCTTGATTTTAAAATTATGTTTTATACCATATTGGTAGTTATTCAAGGAAAGGGTAAATAAAAAAAGCCTGCTTTATAAAGCAGGCTTTTTTTATTTCTTGAAAAGAGAATCTACGAAAGCTTTTTTATTAAA
>JBELIG010000123.1:0-8981 GCA_042091035.1 Sphingobacteriales bacterium
CCGTCACCAAAATTCCATTCAAATGTGGAGGTGAGGTCTGAATGATTATATACAATTCCATCTTGAGGATAGAGTCCACTGCCACTAAAATTGACTGTGTTTCCCTTACAGATATCAATATATCCTGTATCTACGGGTACTACTATTGGATCTGTTGAGTCAAGTATAGCCGTGATTTGCTGACATGCCGGAGCGCAGGATATTACAGCAGCCCATCCACTTTCTTGTCCTGTAGCGTCTGAGGTGAATTCAACGGTAAGACAACCAGATGGATTTACCGCGGTAGCTTGAACTACAAATGCGCCGCCATTAAAATCTGACGAACAAGTGAGCAAGGTCGCATTTATGTCCAATCCATCATAAAAGCAAAGATTGTCATTTCCTTCAATGGAAGGTGGATTAAATGAAAGTGATATATGTGTTCCACTTGTAAAATCTGGACAGATAGTTGTAGTTATTATTTGATTTGGGGCATAGTCGCCATTTGGGCCTCCAGGGTCAAAGAAGGTCCCTGAACATGAAATGACAGGAGTGCCATCCATCACAAAGTTTTGCGCAAATAGTTCCGTAGAAAAAAGCACAAAACAAAGGGGGAGAAGTATTTTGAGAAATTTCATCTGTGTAGCTTTATTTGGATTGTCTGGTTTTGTTAAAGGCCTTGTTGAATTGTTCCATTGATTCAAGAACAAGCAGTTTGTTGGTTCCTTTAATCTTGAATACTAATTTCCTTTTATAGTCTGGACTAATTTTATTGGTCCGTTGTACTTTAAAGATATTAATTCTATCTAGGTCTTTTATTCTAATTGTTTCAATCGGCCTTTTGAATTTATTTGGTTTTTCCTCTATGATTTGATAGGTGTTGTCAAGGTAGAAGTTTAATCTTTGGTATATAACAGGGCTCTGTTCCTCTAGTCTATCTAGGTATTCACTTTCATAAGATTCAAGTAATCTTGGATCGTGCGAACTTTGAGCAATTGCGCTAATAGAACTTAGCAAAAGAAATAATAACATGTAGATACTCCTCATAAAGGCAATTTAATTTCTTCAAATATAAAAATCATTTGATGTAATTTTAAATTGACGGGCTGCTATGAAATTATTTAATCTCTTAATGCTGAAATTGGACTAAAAGTTTATTTGGCTTAAACAAAAAAAGGCCCTGAATATCCATTCAGGGCCTTTTTTTAACAAGATGTTGATTATTCGATAGTTATGTCGAAAGGTATACGCATCATTACTTGTGATTTTGTTTGAGAAGCTTCCTTTAAGGATTTGAAAACATCATAATATACTCCTAATTCTTGTTCAAGAATATTTGTTGCAATTTGACTATCCTTTTGCTGAAGATCGTCTAGTAGGGTCTGAAGAGGATCTTTGACAACAGGAAGATTTTTCAATCGATACTTCTCAAGACCTGCCAAGTCTGCAGCTGCAGCTATAGCTTGGTTAAGATCACCGATTTCATCAACAAGACCTATATCAAGGGCTTTTTTACCTGTCCAAACACGGCCTTGAGCGATTTCATTTACAGCTTCTTTATCCATACCTCTACCTTCTGATACTACAGTAAGGAATTGGTCATAGACATGATCCGCTAGCATTTGTAGCTCTGCACCTTCTTGAGCACTGATACCCATTTGAGGGTTAAGACCAGTAGAAAATCTGGCTGTTTTGATAGTATCAAAGGTAATACCTATTTTTTCTTCCATCAGCTCTTTTGCGGAAGGGAACATCAAGAAAACACCTATGGAGCCAGTAATTGTATTATCCTGAGCGAATATACGGTCAGCCTCTGCGGAAATATAATATCCACCTGAAGCAGCATAATCACCCATTGAAACTACTACTGGTTTTCCTTTTTCCTTAGCTAGCTTGATATGATTTAGAATGTTTTCTGAAGCTTGCGCAGAACCTCCAGGAGAGTTTACTCTAAGCACAATTGCTTTGACCTTTTTATCGTCGATTGCCTTTTGGATATGCTTGATGTAGGCTTCATCACCAATGCTTCCTGCCTGGCCTTTACCCGCAACAATAGCACCTTCTGCATAGATTACAGCAATTTTATCTTTTACAGAAAGATCTGTTTTTATTGTTGTGAAGTAGTCGTTCATTGAAACGGTCTTGATCTTTTTACCTGCTTCAATACCAAGGTTTTCATTGATCATGTTTTTGACATCTTGCTTATACATAATGCCATCAACTAAGCCAGCAGTCATTGCTTGTTCTGGATTCCAGATGAGATGCTGATTTGCTGTGTTTTTTAGTTGATCTTCTGTTTGGTCTCTGCTCTCAGCGATATCCTCAATGAAATCATCGTAGAGTTCAGTAATCATATCTCTTACCTGGATTTTATTTTCAGGACTCATCTTTTCAAGTCGGTACGGTTCTGTAGCAGATTTGAACTTACCAGCGTAGAATACTTCCATTTTTACACCGAGCTTATCGAGCATTTTTTTGAAAAAAGTAAGATTAGCTGAGTAGCCTCTGAATTCAAGACTTCCTGCTGGGTTTAAATAGATGGAATCAGCTACAGAAGCCATATAATATCCATTTTGGCTATAGTTGTCAGCGTAAGATATGATGAACTTTCCGCTTTCTTTAAATTTTTCAAGGCTAGCTCTAAGTGAACTCGCCGAAGCCATTGGTAAACTTGCTGAGCTTGCTTTTAGGTAGATACCGTCAATATTTTCGTCTTCGGCAGCTTGCTCGATACATTTTTGCATATCCGAAAGTCCTAAGACCTTATCATCAGAAAATGAAAAAGGATCCATTTGAACATTATTTGTTCTATCTGGAATGATTGTGGACGTGTTTACTACTAAAACTGAATTGTCTGAGATGTTAACTTTTGTCTCGCCCATTGATGCAAGCGATCCAAGAATACCTACACCTAATAAAGCGAATAAGCCGAGCGCTACAATTGTGCCCAATAGTGATGCAAGTAAAAACTTAAAGAATTGATTCATGATTTCTTATGCTATGGTTGAAATATTTTAATCTATTATTCCTACAATAATAATTGATGTTGATCAAAGTACTTTTAATTTTCGATGAATAGTTCTTTAAATTGGACATATATTTCGATTAGCGGTTTGTCTTTTGTGAAAAATAATATCTTTAACTAAATAATTTCCCACTCATTGGGGCCATAATTAGGAGAAAATTCATTTTATCTACTAAATTTGGTTACTAAATTACACGCCAAACCAATTGCATTGTTATGATCAATAATTGCTTTAAAGCTATAGCCTCAATCACATTCTTGTTGTTTTTCAATCAATACCTGCTTGCACAACCAATTACGGTGGTAGATGGTAATACAACTCCCTATACTCCAGAGAATCTTATAACTAATATCTTTTTAGGAGATGGTGTTCTAGTAACTAATGTTAGTTTCTTTGGAGATCCGCTTGCAGTAGGTTATTTCTCTGATGGTCTTCCTACTATCGGTGTGGATCGAGGAGTAGTTATGTCTTCAGGAAGGGTATCATCCGAATCTGGGGGCACAGGAATTGATAATCCGGGAGCTACCTTTGCTAGTTACGACACAAATACAACTGTAGGAGATCTCGACCTAAACAATATTACAGGAGGTTTGGGGGAGCGTGATGTATGTAAATATGTAATTAGTTTTGTGCCTACCTCAGACACTTTGGAATTTAATTATGTATTTGCCTCTGAGGAATACCCTGAATATGCATGTTCAAGTTTTAATGATGTATTTGGATTTTTTATCAGTGGGCCAGGTTTCAATGGCCCTTATGAACTAAATGCTGAGAATATCGCTCTTATTCCAGGTACAATTACTCCTGTTTCAATTAATAATATTCACCCTCAAAATGGTGGTAATTGCCCGCCAGTTAATGAGGAGTTTTACGTAGATAATAATTTTTCGAATACTCATCCTGTTTATGATGGTTACACACAGGTTTTTACTGCTAGAGCGGTTGTAACTCCTTGTGAAGAATATACAATAAAGCTTGCTATTTCGGATGCGGGAGATCAAATTTTTGATTCAGGAGTTTTTCTTGAAGCAAAGAGTTTTGGTACAGGTACTGTTGATGTGGCATTTAATACACTATCCTTAAATGGTGTGGTAGCAGAATCTTGTTCAGAAGGTGATATAGTATTTTCACTGACGAATGCACCTGAAAGTGATTTTACAGTGGATGTTAGTGTTTTTGGAACAGCTACGGAAGGGGTAGATTATGCTCCTTTTCCAAGTGAGTTTGTTATTCCAGCTGGTGAAACGAGTATTTCTGTGCCTTTTGTAGCCTTTGAAGATAATATTGCAGAGTCAGAGGAATATGTTGGTTTTGCTGTTCAGCGAGACCCCTGTACCTTAGATACCTTTTATCTATATATTCGAGACAATGAATTGCCAGAACTTGACCTAGGACCAGATGTAGAGATTTGTGAAATCGGTGAAGTTACTCTGATGGGTGAATTACCTGTGGTCTTACCCGATCCTCCAAGTTTTACAAATATCCAAGATTATTTCATTGATCCTGTTGGTTCTATAGTCTCATCCGATCTAGAAGTATCTGGTGTACTTCCCATTGAATTGGGGCCAGATGTAATTCAATCTGTTTGTATTAATGTTGATCATAATTGGTTATCAGACCTTGATATATACTTGCAAAGTCCAGATGGCCTATTTATGGAACTGGTTACTGATGTCGGTTCTAATGGCGATGACTTCATAAATACTTGTTTTGTGCCAGGAGCTATTCTTGACATTGATTATGTTAATCCTCCAGCCAATGCTGCACCTTATACAGGTGAGTTTAATCCGGAGGGATTATGGTCCGATCTAGGTTATGGTTCAACTACAAATGGTACCTGGACACTACTTGTAATTGACGATTCAGAAGGTTTTGAAGGTACTTTACTTGATTGGACGATAACGTTTAATCCAGTGTATGATATTTTTTATTCCTGGTCACCGTCTGCGGGCTTGGATTGTACAGATTGCCCGAACCCTGTAGCTTCTCCAGATGTAACTACAGAATATATTCTTGAGGTAACAGACTCCTACGGATGTTCTAGCTCGGATACTATAATTGTGGAGGTTCAGCCAGCTTTGGTAGCACCCGATGTAAGCTGTATAGTTACAGCTCCAGATTGTATTGAATTTTCTTGGGACCCTATTACTGGTGCTATCGGATATTTGGTAAGTGTAGATAATGCTCCATTCATTGGTTCTAATGGAACTACCTCACATACAGTATGTGGATTGAATTTAAATACTGAAGTTCAAGTTGAGATAATTGGTTTTGATAATAATTGTGGTGGTTTCTCGGGCTTTTCAAGTTGTACGACTCCATCTTGTGATGGTGCAATCCCCGTTGAGGATGCAATTGGAGGGATTCTCTGTTATGGAGATGAAACGGGTTTCGTAGAGTTAAGCGCTACAGGTACATTCCCACCATTTGAATTTACTTTAAATGGCGAGACAAATATGAGCGGAGACTTTACTGGTCTTTCTGCAGGTATTTACACCTTGGATATTCTTGATGGCGTAAACTGCCTAGAATCCTATGAAATAACTATACCAAGTCCAGACTCCTTGGAGCTAAGCATAACTATTGATGAACCAATAAGCTGCCATGGTGAAACCAATGCGATACTTACGGGATCTGCATCTGGAGGTCTAATGCCTTATTCATATAATTGGAGTCAAGGTAATGGAACAGGGGAGTTAGTTACAAACGTAGGACCTGGCTTATTAGCACTAGAAGTAACGGATGATAATGGGTGCCTTAGTGATATCGCCGTGAATATCGAAGAACCTGAACCACTAATTGCTAATGCAATTGATGATTTTGTTATTTGTGAAGGGGATGATTCAGGGACAGCAAGTGTAATTGTGACAGGTGGAATACTACCTTATACTTATGAATGGGATGTAAGTCCGCTCGATACGAATCGAGTAGATGGACTTCCTTCCGGAAGCTATAATGTTATTGTAACAGATGCGTATTTGTGTGTGTCAAATGCAATTGTAAATATAACAGAATCTGCACCTATTGAACTAGAGTTTGCTTCAACAGCAGTTTCTTGTGGTGATGGAGGTGATGGCTCATTGACCGTAACTGCTACGGGTGGAGTAATAGGAATATTTAATTATATCTGGGATATAAACGCTGGAGGAGTTTCAGGACCTACGGCTTCTTCTTTGGATGTTGGAACTTATAGTGTAACTGTTGAAGATCTTGCTGGATGTGTAACTGAAGGCACAGGGCTTGTAGCCTCTGGAGATGATATTCAGTTGGCAGTAGATTCAGTTGATCCTCTTTGTTGGAATTCTGCCGATGGTTCAGCTGAAATTGAAGTTGTGCTGGGCGAATTCCCTTATGTGTTTACCTGGTCAGATGCAATGTCTGTTGATTCTATTCGAAATGATCTTGCTACTGGAATATATACGGTGACTGTCACAGACGATAATGACTGTGAGGCAATAGCTTTAATTGAATTCGAGGAACAAGATTCTATTGAACTTTCTTTAGGCCTTGTAGACCCAAGTTGTTTAGGTAATGCGGATGGAGAGATAACTGTATCACCTAGCGGTGGTTCGGGCATATACACCTATGATTGGGGTGGTGGAAATACTGCTGATGTATTAAGCAATATTGGTAGTGGTAGTTATACAGTGACAGTGCTCGATGAAAATCTATGTTCTCAAGTTGCCACAGGTGATTTAACTGATCCAGATGCTATAACGCTTGCAATTACAACAATTGATGCAAGTTGTTTTGATAATACAGACGGAAGTGTTGATGTTGTCCCTACGCCAGGTAGTTTATCTGATTATGTTATTACTTGGGATGATGGACAAACTGATTTTAATTTAACAGGTTTATCAGAAGGAACATATGGATTTACTGTAGAAAATAATGAAGGCTGTCAACAAGTTGGAGATGCAACGGTTGGACAACCTGATATATTAGAAGTTAACTTTGATGTAACGGACGATTCTTGTATAAATAGTCCAGCGGGTGAACTTGTTGCAGTAGTATCTGGTGGCACAGAACCTTATAATTATCAATGGGATGGACTTGTTGGAAATACTAATACACAATCCAACCTAAATCAAGGTACTTATTCTGTGACTATCACAGATGATAAAGGCTGTACGCTTATTGAGAGCAACACAATTAATGCACCTGATCCTTTGACTGTAGAGGTTATAACTACGGATGCAGCTTGTTTTGAAGGAACAGACGGTGCTGCAAGTGTAAACTTACTTACCGGAGCAGCTCTACAAAGTTATTCTTGGTCGAATAATACGTCGGATCCCACAGCTTCCATGCTTTCAGCAGGTATTTACACACTTACCGTTACAGATTTTAATGACTGTACCTTTACAACAGATTTTGAAATTGGACAAGCAGCGCAGATTTCAGTTGATTTAGATCCAACAAATCCTACTTGTTTTGACACTACAGATGGAATAGTAGAAGTGACAGATGTCGGTTATGGAGGAATTAGTGCTGACCCTTCTGACTTTACTTTTGAATGGATAGGAATAGCTCAAAATGGACCTATTGCTACAGGGCTAATAGACGATACTTATACCGTATTGGTTACTGATGCTTTTGGTTGTTCTATAGAAGAATCAATTGTACTAAGTGCACCTGCAGAGATGCTGCCTTTAATTCAGTTAGTAGATCCAGTTAGTTGTCTTGATTCAGAGGATGGAAGCTTGAGTATATCTACTTTAAATGGTACCGCACCTTTTACCTATCAGTGGGGAGTTTCGTCAAATAATCAAATCGGAGATAATATTTTCAATCTTCCTGCAGGTTTGCACGAAGTAACAATTACAGATGACAATGGATGTACTGCTCAGGCATCATTTGAGCTTGATCAACCTACTGGTTTTGACTATACCTACAGTTCAGATCCAGTTACCTGCTTTGGTTCAGTGGATGGTCAGGCAACACTTTTTGTAGAAGGTTCCAATAATTCCTATTCCTACGACTGGGGTGGTCAAAGCGGACAATCTGCTAATGGATTAGCAGCTGGTACATACGAAGTTACCGTTACTGATTTATTAGGTTGTTCTTTTGTAGCAGAAGTTGTTATAGAAAGCCCAGAGGAGGTGTTTGCTAGTTATTTCAAAGAAGATGTTAATTGTAATGGTCAGAATAATGGAATGATTGGTCTAGAAATAGCTGGGGGTGTTTCACCATATGAGTATACCTTATATCCAGATAATGATAATCAAGCCGACAGCTTATTTGAAAACTTGACAGAAGGTGTCTATGATGTAGTTATTACTGATTCAAAAGGCTGTGAGTTTAGTTTCTTAGACATTGAGATTGATGAGCCTGCGCCACTTACAATAGACCTTGGAGATGACGTATTGCTTGAAGAAATCAACACATATGTTATCGATGCTCAATTAAGTTTTGAGACTCCAATTCTAGAATATAATTGGGAAATAGAGGGTCCAGCTGACTTTGGAACTATAGTTGAGAACAACGCTCAAATTATAGATATCGAAGGCCGCACATATGTTCAGCTTCAAGTTGTTGATGAGAATGGTTGTATTGCAGAAGATTACATCAATATTTTCCTAAGGAAAAAGTCTATAATTCTTGTGCCTACAGCATTTACGCCAAACAATGATGGGCAGAATGATATTCTTTATGTACACGGCTCTGAGGACCTAAAAGTATTGTCCATGCAAGTCTTCGATCGATGGGGCGATCGTGTTTTCTACAAAGAAGGCGATTATTTGTTAAACGATCCTGCGCTTTATTGGGATGGAACCTTCAATGGAGAAGATGTACAAACTGGAGCTTACCTTTGGACAGTCCTTATTCAATTTAGAGATGGACGCACAGAGTACGTAGAAGGAAGTACCACCTTGATAAGATAAAACATTATTTACAGCAAATTTGTAATTACGAATAGTTAGGTTATATTTGTAATTACAAATAATATTTTAATTATGAAAATGACATTTTTAGCAA
>JBELIG010000124.1:0-8960 GCA_042091035.1 Sphingobacteriales bacterium
TTTGGTTCTATTTTGGGATTTACAAGAAAATTATTCAAAAGAATTTTACGTGTAGCATGAGTAATGTAAATTATACAGAGGACAATATTAGGTCATTAGACTGGAAAGAACACATCAGAATCAGACCCGGTATGTATATCGGTAAACTTGGTGATGGTTCATCCCCTGATGATGGAATCTATATCTTATTAAAAGAAATACTGGATAACTCTATTGACGAATACGTTATGGGGTTTGGTAAGAAAATTGAAATACGGATTGAGGATGGAGAAATTCACGTGCGAGATTATGGCCGTGGCATTCCCCTTGGGAAGGTAGTAGATTGTGTTTCGAAAATAAATACAGGCGGTAAATACGACTCCAAGGCCTTTAAGAAGTCTGTTGGTTTGAACGGTGTAGGTACCAAAGCAGTAAACGCACTTTCCGATTACTTCATGGTGCAGGCATTTAGGGATGGAAAAACGAAGCGAGCAGAATTCAACCAAGGTAATCTTGAAAACGACCATAAAATATCTTCTGCTTCTGACGGCAATGGAACATTAACCGTATTCAAACCGGATAATTCGATATTTAAAAATTATAAGTTCAGACATGATTACGTCGAAAACATGCTCTGGAATTATGCCTACCTGAATGCAGGACTCAAATTAGTCTTCAACAACAAGACCCTAGTATCAAAAAATGGTCTACTTGATCTCTTGAATAATAAGACAAATGAAGAGACCAATCGCTATCCAATCATACACCTAAAAGGAGATGATATAGAAATTGCCCTGACACATGGCAATCAATACGGTGAGCAATACTACTCCTTCGTAAATGGACAAAACACAACGCAAGGAGGTACCCACCTAAATGCTTTCAAAGAAGCCATCGTAAAAACTGTTCGGGACTTCTATGGCAAAAACTACGACCCTAAAGATATTCGTGCATCTATAATTTCTGCTATAAGTATTCGCGTTGAAGAACCTGTTTTTGAGTCCCAGACCAAAACCAAACTTGGTTCAAATGACATAGGTCCAGAAGGACCAAGTGTAAGAGCTTTTATCACCGATTTTCTCGGAAGAGAACTAGATAATTTTCTCCACAAGAATACAGAAATTGCCAAGGAGATTCAAAAGAGAATCATGCAGTCTGAGCGGGAGCGTAAAGAGATTGCTGGGGTTAAAAAGCTTGCGAACCAAAGAGCTAAAAAAGCAAATCTGCATAACAAAAAGCTTAGAGATTGCAGAGTCCATTACAGTGACTCTTCAAGAAAATCCTCTGATCAAGATAAAAAATCAACCACTATATTTATCACGGAGGGTGACTCTGCAAGTGGATCGATTACCAAAGCTAGAGCGGTAATGACCCAGGCTGTATTTAGCCTTAGAGGAAAGCCCTTAAATTGTTTTGGTCTAAGCAAAAAGATAGTTTATCAAAATGAAGAATTCAACCTGCTTCAGCACGCACTAAATATAGAAGATGGATTGGATGACCTTCGTTACAACCAAGTGGTAATAGCGACAGATGCAGATGTCGACGGTATGCACATACGTCTGCTATTGCTTACCTTCTTTTTACAGTTCTTCCCAGACCTAGTACGGAATGGACATTTATTTATTCTCGAAACACCATTATTCAGGGTTCGAAATAAACAAAAGACTTTTTATTGTTATTCTCAGCAGGAAAAGCAAAAAGCTATTAATGAGTTAAGAGGAAAACCGGAGATAACTCGATTCAAAGGATTGGGTGAGATATCACCTTCTGAGTTCAAAGATTTCATCAATGAAAATATCAAACTTGAACCCGTGATTATGAACAAGGAAACAGATATCCAAAAACTCCTTGATTACTATATGGGCAAAAATACTCCGACTAGACAGACTTTCATTATTGATAACCTAAAGGTTGAAAAAGACATTGAACTCTCCACAGAAGAAGAAAAGGCTGAAAATTTAATTGAAGCTTAAAACAGGCTATTGGTCAAAGTTTCCAAGACAATTTGAACTTACAAATTGCTTTGAATCTGACTTTTTGTCGCATTTTTAGAACTTATAACTCTAAATGGGGGCAGTCTGTCAGTTTTTGATTTTTAATTCCTATTATTTTGTCTTTAAGACGTTTGGCATTTTTCTTGATATAAGATAGATGCTAGTAGAAAAACAAATACTGGTACATAATCACACTTAAGCTTCACAATAATTATGAGTAGTTTCGAAGAATTGTTTTCCATGCAAAATTTTGAGGAAGAAGGAGAATTCATGCCCCTGATCTCAGTTGAAGAAGAAGAAGAGGACAATATCACGGAAGAATACCCTGTAGGAAATATGCCTATCCTGGCACTAAAAAATACTGTACTTTTCCCTGGTAACATGATACCCATCATGGTAGGCCGCGACAAATCGATCAAAGCCATAAACCATGCTTACAAGAACAACAGAATCATTGGCGTAGTCTCTCAAAAAGACACAGATGTAGAGGATCCATCATTTGATGATATTTATCACCGAGGTACCATAGCGCGTATCATAAAGCTGATAAAGATGCCAGATGGATCTACCACCGCTATACTTCAAGGACGTAAAAGGTTTGAGTTATTCGAACTCTCCCAAGATGATCCATTCATGGTTGGTCGAGTAGAGGTACTCAAATACGAAAGTCCAAATGACTCACTTGAGTTTGAAGCCCTAATCTCCAGCATCATGGATAAAGGGAAGCAAATTATTGAGCTTTCACCCAACATCCCTTCTGAGGCAATTGTGATGCTTAAAAATATTAGTTCAAAGAGTTTTCTCTTGAATTTTATAGCTTCCAACCTAGCCGTTAATGTTAAGAAAAAGCAAGAACTTCTTGAAATTTCAGAGCTCAAGCTTAAAGCTGAACTCATTATAACAATGATGGACTCTGAGCTTAAGCTACTTGAGCTGAAGAATAAAATTGAGAGTAAAGTTCGTACTGATATTGAAAAGCAACAGCGAGATTATTTCCTAAATCAGCAGCTAAAAACTATTCAAGAAGAGTTAGGACAT
This sequence comes from Sphingobacteriales bacterium, assembly GCA_042091035.1. Classification (GTDB taxonomy): domain Bacteria; phylum Bacteroidota; class Bacteroidia; order Chitinophagales; family Saprospiraceae; genus AM-2324. The sequence goes on from JBELIG010000124.1 coordinate 3,012, forward strand.
AACCCACAGGAGCAAGAACTTGCAAAACTTAAGAAAAGAGCTCTGACTAAAAAATGGTCAAAAGAAGTCACTAAAGCATTCAATAATCAGATCAATAAGTTATCTAGAATAAATCCACAAATAGCTGAATATTCAATTCAACTAAATTATTTGGAGATAATGCTTGATCTTCCATGGGGAGATACAACCGAAGACAACTTCGACCTAAATAGAGTGAAAAAAGTACTCGACAAGGAACACCATGGACTTGAAAAAGTAAAAAATAGAATACTCGAACATATTGCTGTGCTCAAGTTGAAAGGAGATATGAAAGCTCCTATACTTTGCCTTGTTGGACCTCCAGGAGTTGGTAAGACATCCCTAGGTAAGTCTATAGCAAATTCAATAGGAAGAAAATTCATTCGAATGTCCCTTGGAGGTTTACATGATGAATCAGAAGTAAGAGGACACCGTAAAACTTACATAGGAGCTATGCCGGGTCGAATTATTCAATCCATTAAAAAAGCTGGATCAGATAATCCCGTTTTCATATTGGATGAAATCGATAAAGTTGGCGCCAATCATCGAGGTGACCCATCCTCCGCACTTTTGGAGGTATTGGACCCCGAGCAAAATTCTACCTTCTACGATAATTACTTAGAGTTAGAATATGACCTATCAAAGGTGATGTTCATAGCAACTGCAAACTCATTAGCATCTATCCAACCTGCTCTTAGAGACAGAATGGAAATCATACATGTAGATGGTTACTCTACGGAGGAAAAAATTGACATTGCAAAAAAACATTTGCTACCTAAACAGATCAAAGATCACGGTATTAAGAAGTCCAATCTTAGACTGAACAATGGACCTCTTACCTTCTTAATCGAAAATTACACCAGAGAATCTGGAGTCCGTAATTTGAATAGAAGATTAGGAAGTGTGTCCCGACATGTTGCAAAGAACATTGCCATGGAGGAAGAATACAATGTAAGTATCTCTAATGCAGATATTGAAAACATTCTTGGACCTAGAATTTTCAATAAAGATGCATATAAGGCTCAAAAAACGAGTGGTGTAGCAGTTGGACTTGCTTGGACACAAACAGGTGGTGATATATTATTTATAGAATCGCTACTTACTCCAGGAAAAGGAGCATTAAAGCTAACAGGTAATCTGGGTAATGTGATGAAGGAATCAGCAAGTACTGCGCTGACCTACCTCAAAGCAAATCACAAGAAGTTCGATATCAAAAAAGAAGTTTTTGAGAAAAACGATATCCATATACACGTTCCTGAAGGTGCTATTCCAAAAGATGGACCTTCTGCTGGTGTTACTATGATAACGGCTTTATGCTCTGCACTATCAGACAGACAAGTAAAGCCATTCCTTGCAATGACCGGAGAGATTACACTTAGAGGTAAAGTGCTTCCTGTAGGAGGTATCAAAGAAAAAATCCTTGCAGCCAAACGATCTGGAATAAAGGAAATATTGCTTTGTGAAGAAAATAAAAAACATGTTGATGAGATCCCACAAGATTATCTCAAGAACGTAGATTTCATCTATGTCAAAGAGATGAAGGATGTTATCAAACATGCAATTACATAAAAACACAATCAAGCCACTGCCTTAAGCAGTGGCTTTTTTAATGTATCTAAATAAAATATTATACCCTCAGTACAACTTATTATTCCTTTTCAAAGTCTATTATCTGTATATTCGTAATTCACAAGCATTTAATATGAAATTATTCTTCAGCACCATATTGGTATTTTTCTATTTGGGTATTCTGAATGCGCAAGAGATTTATTCCAATGAACAACTCGTTCAATTTTCGGGTATGGTACTTGATGGCACGACAGAGCAACTGCTGCCACTACCATATACAAATATTTATATCAAAGAATCCAATAGAGGTACTTACTCAGACTTCAAGGGCTTCTTTTCTATGGTAGCTAAGAAAGGTGATATTGTTGAATTTTCTGCAGTTGGTTACAAGACAGTTCAATTTGTAATCCCTGACTCACTGGAAGATAATAGATTCTCCATGGTCCAATTAATGACAATGGATACAATCAACCTTCCTGAGGCTGTCGTCTTTCCTTGGCCAAGTCGAGATCATACTAGACTTGACTTCCTAGCAATGGATATCACACCGGAGTTACAAGCTAAAGCCATGGAAAATCTGATGTCTGAAAAAATCCTAAGTATGACCAATCAACTTCCAATGGATGCCAATGAAAATGCAGACTATTATCTAAGGAAGCAAGCCACAGATTTCTATTATATCGGCCAGACTCCTCCTATGCAAATATTTAGCCCACTCGCATGGAAAAACTTCTTCGATGCTTGGAAACGGGGAGATTTCAAGAAACAACAATAACAAAAAGGCCACTTTCAAAAAAAGTGGCCTTTTTATATTTACCTAAACAATATCGCTTCTTGTCTAGAAGGGTATAGTATATCATTAAAAAAAAAGCTATTTTTAATCATTAGTAAAGCAAGTACTTAGCGTGAAGATATTTGATAAAACCCTACAGAATCTTAAAGAATACCCAATCTTAGCAAAAGAAATCATATCCTTCGCAGGAGATTGCAGGCGCTTTGTTTTTTTAGGCAACCTAGGGGCAGGAAAGACTACCCTTATTCAAAATATCTGCAGCTATTTCGGTGTAGAAGATGCAGTAAATAGTCCTACATTCTCATTGATAAATAAGTATCAAGGATTCAAAAATGAAGCTCAGATTTCCATAAGCCATTTAGATCTCTATCGACTAAAATCTATAGAAGAAGCTTTGGATATTGGTATTGAAGAACTTTTAGCTTCAGATGATTATTTATTCATAGAATGGCCTGAACTAATAGAACAACTGCTACCCGAACCACTTTGTGTAGTTAGAATTGAACGGCAGGAAAATGAAAACAGAAAAGTCATATGCAGACTTTTTGAGTAGTAAAAAACATCCATTGAAATGAGTGAAAAGAAAAGACCTACCCAAATACCAGAAAGTCTTTCAGGGACGCAGTATACGCCTCAGACAGAAACTGTATTAATAGGTAACAAGAATAAAAGAATCACTCTTGGGGTTCCCAATGATTTTTCCAGCGAAGAAAAAAGAACGGCGCTAACCACTGAAGCCATAAAATCACTTACCCAGAATGGTTATAATATCAATATCGAAGCAGGTTCAGGCGAAGGCGCATTTATTAGTGACCTAGCCTTTACTGAAAGTGGGGCAGAAATTGTTCATAGCAAACAGGAAATATTCAAGGCTGATATTATCCTTAAAATAGCTCCATTAAGGAAAGATGAACTTCAATATCTTAGACCTAACCAGGTCGTTATATCTCCCTTACACCTTCCAAATCTTACTGCTGAGTTTTTAGATATACTCAAACAAAAGCGTGTGATTGCTCTAGCAATGGAGTACATCAAAGACAAAAGTGGCTTTTTCCCTATCGTAAGAATGATGAGTGAGATGGCAGGAATTGGAGCAATACACATCGCTTCAGAATTACTCTCTACCACAAATAATGGTACCGGTATTTTATTGGGGGGTATCACAGGAGTAGAACCTGCAAAAGTAGTCATCATAGGAGCCGGTGTAGTTGCAGAATATGCATCAAGAGCAGCAATGGGACTTGGTGCAGAAGTACGAATTTTTGAAAATAAAATCTATAAACTAAAAAGAATTCAAACTCAACTTGGAAACCGAGTATTTACTTCAACTATAAATTCAGGGTCCTTTCAAAAAGAAATTCTCGAAGCAGATGTAGTCATCGGTGCTATGCATTCAAAGACAGGAAGAAGCTTGGTTGTTGTTTCAGATGATATGGTTCAGAATATGAAACAAGGATCGGTTATCGTCGATGTAAGTATAGATCAGGGAGGATGCTTTGCTACTTCTGAATTGAGGTCACTAAACAATCCGAGTTTTACTAAACATGGAATCATTCACTATTGTGTACCGAATATAAGTTCGATTGTTTCAAAAACAGCAACAGTGGCTATGAGTAATATTATAACGCCCCTCTTGATAGAGGCCATAGAAAGTGGAGGAATGGAACATCTCCTTGCCCGGAATACAACAATCAGAAATGGAGTCTATATGTATAAAGGCTGCCTTACAAATGAATATCTCGGAAAACGCTTTAGGATAAAGTCTACCGATATCAACTTGTTTATTAGCTCAAGTTTTTAAGCCTGACACCTTAGGAAGGTATCAGGCCTAAACTATCTTTTTAAGCAAAAAGGTTCTTCATATTAACCTTTTCTCTAATTATTGCTTCTACTTCATTCATAGGAACTCTAATCTGCTCTAGAGTATCACGATCCCTTAGTGTTACCGTATCATCTTCAAGCGTATCAAAGTCAATAGTCACACAGAATGGCGTACCTACTGCATCCTGCCTTCTATATAGTTTACCAATACTTCCCGTATCATCATATTGACACTGGAACGAGAAACTTAAATCCTTAAACAAGCCCTTAGCCTTTTCAACTATAGCTGGCTCATTACGCTTCAATGGTAAAATTGCACACTTGATCGGTGCAATTGCTGGATGCAATTTCAGCACATCTCTGCTACTCACCTTACCATCTGAAGAAGTCAGCGTCTCTTCAATCAAGCAATTACTCAAAGTAGCTAAAAACATTCGATCACAACCTATAGAAGTCTCTACTACATATGGAACGTAGTTTGTATTTTCCTCTGGGTCAAAATATTGAATCTTACGACCTGACAACTCCTGATGTGCCTTCAAGTCAAAATCTGTTCTTGAATGGATACCTTCAAGCTCTTTAAAACCAAATGGGAACTCAAACTGGATATCAACAGCTGCATTTGCATAGTGCGCAAGGTTCTCATGATCATGGAACCTAAGCTTTGATTCTGGCGTACCTAAAGCCTTGTGCCAATTCAAGCGAGACTCCTTCCACTTTTCATACCAATCCAATTCTGTGCCTGGTTTTACAAAAAATTGCATCTCCATCTGCTCAAACTCACGCATTCTGAAAATGAATTGTCTAGCAACGATCTCATTCCTAAATGCTTTTCCTATTTGTGCTATTCCAAATGGCACCTTTTGACGAGTGGTTTTCTGAACGTTTGAAAAGTTAACAAATATACCTTGAGCTGTCTCTGGTCTTAGATAAAGCTTACCCTCTTCTCCCGCAATATTTCCTAGCTGGGTAGAAAACATCAGATTGAATTGTCTTACGTCGGTCCACTCTTTAGAACCACTTTCCGGACAAGCAATTTCCAAATCAATGATCAATTGCTTTAAGCCCTCCATATCTTCGTCAGTCATTGCCTTAGCAAGTCTTCCTCCAATATCATCCATTTTCGCCTTATTGGCTAAAACACGTTGGTTGGTAGATCGGAATTCTGTTTCGTTGAAGTCATCACCAAAACGTTTCTTTGCCTTCGCAACTTCCTTATTGATCTTTGCCTCAATCTTTGCCATATGGTCCTCAACAAGGACATCAGCACGATAGCGTTTGTTACTTGTCTTATTATCAACCAAAGGATCATTAAATGCATCAACGTGGCCAGAAGCTTTCCAAGTTTTTGGATGCATAAATATTGAAGCATCGATACCTACAATATTATTGTTCATCTGAACCATAGACTTCCACCAGTACTCCTTGATGTTGTTTTTTAATAATGATCCGAGTGGACCATAATCATAGACAGCCGAAAGACCGTCATACACCTCACTGGATTGGTAAATAAATCCGTATTCTTTACAATGTGCAATTATCTTCTTGAATTGATCATTCTGTTGAGCCATAAGACCTTATTTTGAACTGTATATTTTTTTCAAAAATAAATTTACTTTAGTATTCACTGCTAAAGTGAAACTTGATATTTGGATGATTGTCTTGAGCCATCTTTAATGCCCAAGAACTCTCAGCCATATAGACTAAATTCCCATCCTTATCTTTTGCTAAATCCTTTTTTCTTCGCG
>JBELIG010000125.1:0-8925 GCA_042091035.1 Sphingobacteriales bacterium
ATTGTAATTGGCTTAGTGAGCAGGATGGATATCAAAAGGTTTACTCAATAGATAAGGAACAAGGTGATATTAATAATCATAGTGAATCCGATACTTTGAAATGGACGGTAGGGGCCGACTGGTCTGCTAATGGTTATCGTCTACCCACTGAAGCTGAATGGGAATTCGCAGCAAGGGATTGTGGTGGGCACATTCGATTTGGCAATGGTAGTCAGATAGCTCGTCCTAATGGAATGAATTTTGATGGAATGGAACCTTCTAATCCAATTGCAGAAGTTGGTAAAAAAAGACCTGCTCCCGTCCAAGTAAATGCCTTTGAAGCCAATAAATATGGTTTGTTTAACATGAGCGGTAATGTTTGGGAGATGTGCTGGGATTGGTATGATTCTGATTATTACGCCCAATCGCCAATGAATAATCCAAAAGGGCCTGAGAGTGGAACGTTAAAAGTCGCTCGTGGTGGATCTTGGGTTCATAATGCTTTTAAGTGTAGAACCATGAGTAGGGAACACAAGGCTGCGCAGCTTACTGATGTGCGAATTGGATTTCGTTTAGCTCGGAATGCCTAATTTTAGGCAGACTAATCATTACTGTTTTGTGACAATTGGGTTTAATGAGCTTTAATGTTTTATTTGTTTACAATACAACTAAATACACTCCTATGAAGCTTAACATTTCCAATTTAATCCGATTGGCCTTTCTTGCCATTACCCTCATCTTTCTTCTTTCTAATTCAGGTAATCCACCCAATGGTAGGACAGGGGCTCCTGGTGAAACTACTTGTGGTATTTGCCACAATAATGGTAATTATCAAGGAACTGTCTCGATTTCAGGGGTTCCAGCATCTATAATGCCTAATACGACTTATACAGTTACACTTACTAATAATGTAACAAGTGGTTCACCTGTGACTGGTGGCTTTCAAATAGTGGCCTTGGATGAGGATAATAATAATATTGGAGATCTTATTGATATTAGTTCAGATGTAGGAACAAATTTTGGTTCATTAGGGCGAGAATATGCCGAACAGAATGGAGCAAAATCATACGGAGGTGGATCTAGTGTTTCGTGGACTTTCGATTGGACTTCTCCTGCTACAGCTCCGCAAAATGGAGATATCACATTCTATTACGTGATGAATATGACCAATGGAGCAGGAAATACGAGTTCAGATAATTCTATAACTTCCTCTACAACAGTAAATCTGTTAGCTGCAAATAATCCTTTAACTGTATCGGTATCTAAGATAGATGATGTTTCTTGTTTTGGTGGTTCAGACGGAGCAGCTGTTGCAAATGCCTCTGATGGTTCTGGGTCTTACTCTTATTTATGGAGCAATGGTCAGACATCTTCAACAGTTACTAATTTAAGTGCGGGCACAAATTCTGTTACAGTAACGGATAGTGATGGAGCTACAGCAACTGGTTCTGTAATTATTCTTCAGCCTAGTATTTTAAATGCCTCCATTAGTTCCTCTGATGTAAGTTGTAATGGAGAAGATGATGGTATTGCTGTTGCTATTCCATCTGGTGGTACATCTCCTTATCAGTTCTTGTGGTCCAATGGAGTAACTAGTGCTTCAAATACTGGATTGATTGCTGGGAATTATACGGTTACAATAACTGATTTCAATTCTTGTCAAACTGTAGAGTCTGTCCTTGTTGGTGAGCCAAGTTTATTGGATGGAACAATTTTTACAGATAGCCCTATTAGTTGTTTTGGTGAAAGTGATGGAGCCTTATCTATCGCGGTATCAGGAGGAACTCCTTCCTATAATTTCCTTTGGTCTAATGGATCAACATCAAGTGCAATAGCAGGATTAGATGCTGGAGTTTATACCGTTACCGTAACAGATAATAATAATTGTGAGTTTATACAAGGTTTTAACCTTACTAGTCCTTCTCCTTTGGCATTAAGTGTCTTAACTACAGATGAAACAGCACCTAATGCTAATGATGGAACTGCAACAGCAACTGTTTCAGGAGGAACTCCATCATATAGTTTTAATTGGTCTAATGGAGGTACAGGTACGTCAATAAATGAACTTGCTCCAGGAAGCTACAGTCTTACTGTTACCGATTCAGAAGGCTGTGTTGCTGAGGAGGCTTTTGTTATTGTTGCTGTCCCTTGTGCTTTGGCTGCAACAAATACCTCCGCTGATCCCAGTTGTTTCGGAGGTAACGATGGCTTAATTGATGTACAAGTTAGTGGGGCTACAGGAACAATTACTTATGTATGGTCTCATGATCCTAATTTAAATAGTTCATCTGCAACTGATCTCAATTCAGGTACTTATTTCGTGACTGTAACTGATGAGACACTTTGTTCGGAGCAACTGGTTATTACTCTTGGGCAACCAAGTTTAATTCAGCCATCAGCTTCTGTCTCAGACGTTTCTTGCAACGACCTATGTGACGGAGTTGCAAGTGTTAACCCTTCAGGAGGTACTGGGGATTTAAATGTATTGTGGTCAACGGGTGATACTGGGCTCGTGGTAACAGATCTTTGTGCAGGGATTTATAATGTTACTATTACAGACTCTAATGCTTGTTCAAGCAATACTTCTGTGACGGTTCAAAACATAAGTGCAATTTCTTCATTGGCAAATCTAACTGATGTCAGTTGCTTTGGAGCTGAAGATGGCCTGGTTGATATATCAGTATCTGGTGGGGCAGGGGGATATTCCTTTGTTTGGTCTACCGGCGCAGTAACAGAAGATGTAAATAGTTTAGCAAGTGGTGATTATTCAGTAACTATCACGGATGCAAATAATTGCAGCATCATAGAAGCGTATTCTATAGATAGTCCACTTGAGTTGACAGTTGAAAGTATTGTTACTAATGAGAGCGCGAATGGCGCGAATGACGGTTCTATCAGCTTACTTGTATCAGGAGGAACTGCCTCTTATAGCTATGATTGGTCAAATGGTGAGACCACAGCTATTATTGAATCTTTATCTCCAGGATTGTATACAGCAACTATTTCTGATCAAAACGAATGTTCAACTGTGGTGTCAGAAACTATCCTTGCATTTGATTGTGCACTTGCGCTAGAGACTGCTTCCAATATGCCTTCTTGCTTCCAAGGGACAGATGGAAGTATAAGTGTAGTAGTAATAGGAGGTACACTTCCAGTTAGCTACTTATGGTCGACAGGGGATACTTCTTCGGCTATAAACAATCTTTCAGCTGGAATATATAGCTTAACTGTTACTGACTTTGCGGACTGTGTGTCATCGGTAGATGTAGTCATAGAAGAGCCCTCGGAACTAGATGCCTCAGGAATTGTTGTGAACCCAACTTGTGCAGCCATTTGTAATGGCTCTATTGACTTAGATATTTCAGGTGGAACAGGCCCTTACGATATATTATGGTCTAATGGCCTTAATGGTCAGACTATAACAGACCTATGTGAAGGCCTAATTGCCGCAACAATTACAGATGAAATGGGCTGTGTACTGGAAGTTAGTTTTACTTTGGAAGATCCATTAGCACTTGATGCAGAGGTTTTGTTTGAAGAATTAGATTGTGAGGGTTCAGCAGGAACTATGATGTGGGTAGAAGTAGAAAATGATCAGAATGGGTACACTGTGAATTGGTTACCTGGTGACCTTACATCAGATACCATCGAGATAGAAGACCTTGATTATACAGTCATTATAACAGATCAACTTGGATGTGTAGCAGAGATAATTGTTGATTATGATTATCTAGAACCACTATCTGCTTCTTTAGAGCTGGAACCAATATCGTCAGTTGGAGCTAATGATGCTTCGATTAGTGTAAGTCCATTCGGTGGTTCAGCTCCTTATAATTACTTATGGAATACATCTGCTGAAGATCAGGTGATTAGTGACCTTGCTCCAGGCGAATATACAGTAACAATTACTGATTCTAATGAATGTTCAAGTGTAGTGTCTGTAGTAGTTGATGAATTTGAGTGTAATCTTATCGTTGAAGCTATTATCACAAATCCTCAATGTTCCGATGAAGAAACTGGTAGTATTAGTTTGGAGTTGGATAATTACGCAGCTCCTATTGAGTACACTTGGTCAACAGGCAGTGCAGATAGTCTTATCACGAATTTAACAGTTGGAGTTTATACACTCGAATTAACAGATGGAAATGGTTGCTCCTACTCGGGATCTTATGAAATAGCATCAACAGATATATCTCCACCAAATTTAACTACAAGCGGACTGCAAGTTGTCTTGGATGATTCAGGATTATTTGATCTTGAGGAAAGTTTGATCTTATCAATTTTAGATGATGATTGTTCCATTTCAAGTGTGGAATATTTTCCATCAAGTTTTAGTTGTTCTAATCTGGGGGATAATTTAATTGAGCTTACCGCTTGTGATAATAATGATAATTGTTTTACGGGTTCATTCTTACTTAATCTATCAGATGAAACAGGACCTGTATTTAGTTGTCCGGAAGATGCCATTATTCCTTATTGTTTGGACGCTTATTTCTATGATATTGAGGTGCAAGACAATTGTTCAGATGATATAGATGTTCAGCTTATTGAAGGGCTTGAAACAGGAAGTGATTTTCCTTACGGCGAGACTACTGTTGTTTTCACTGCAAGTGATGAATCTGGAAATACATCAGAATGTGTGTTTAATATAATAAAGGAAGATGTAACAGGCATCGATGTTTCATTTGAAGACTCTTCAGAGGCAATGTCAGCAGGGGATACTTTGTTGATTATTGAAGCTATAGCTGCACTAGGTAGCAACTCAACATTAATTGATGTTAGTTTTGGCTGGTATTCGGGAGGTGAATTGATTTCAGAATCACAAGATGGTTCTGATATTGATTTTATGGATTACGATTTTTTAGAATTAGTGCTTTCTTATGATGACTATTGTTTTGAGTCATATTATTTTGAAATAGACTTCAATACTGCTGTTCAAGCAAGATTCAAGAAAGATGTTGAATTATTTCCTAACCCTTCAAGTGCAGTGGTTTTTATTCGAGGAGTAGATGACGAGTCTGCTACTTTTGAGCTGTATAATGTAAATGGATTACGGCTTGATAATGTTGTTTTTGAGCAAAATACTGCTGGGGTCGATTTAGATGTAAGTCAATTAAGGCCAGATCTTTATTTTATGAAGATTAGCTTCGAAGATGGAGTGATTTTAAAACGAATCATAGTGTTTTGATTAAAATAGGGAGTGAATTTCACTCCCTATTTTTTTTTATCCATTTATATTATATTATTTGATATTAATTTATTTTATTAGGATAATTTTAAAACCGATTAACTACTTGTTAGATGAACTTAAATCTCATTAAGCACAAATTATTTTGTGCTGTACTTTTAATTATGCCTTTTCTAGGCCATGCACAAACGGATTGTGATAACGATCTAATAGCACCTATTGCAATTTGTCAGGAATCTATATCTGTTGTTCTTCAAAATGGCTCAGCTATAATTGATGAATCTATGATTGACGCAGGTTCAGTGGATGACTGCGGTATAGCCTCTATTTCATTGAATCAGTATGAGTTTGATTGCTCAGATGTAACTGCAGACTTAAGCCAATTCATTTCCTTTTCTAAAGGACCGGTACCTATTGAGATATTAGGGAAGGATGGTTTCTTGGGTTTTACTGGAAGTAATAGTTTTAGCACGATAAAAGATGGATTTGAATCTGATCGTGTTGCTTTTTTCATGGAGGAAATCAATGGTTTTGACCCAAATGTATATTGTGTTGAGATTAAAGCAGATGATTTTTCCAATGTCGTAAGCATGCAATACACAATTGATTTTGATTCAGATTATTTAGCCTACAATGGTGCCAATAATGTAGGTTTGATATATTTTGCGGATCAAAATATAGGTCAAAATGGATCTACACTAGGTATATCTTGGGTTTCTTTAAATATTCTGGATGGAGAAACTTTACCGAATGGAACTACCTTGTTCTCCTTATGCTTTGATGTAATTGATTCGAATGAAGCATCAACAGTATTGGTGGTCAGTGATGAAGCTGGAAATACCTCTGCATGCGTGACGATGGTAGATGTGCTAGATGAAGAGGCGCCAACTTTAACATGTAATTCAGTAATTGCTAGTATAGATGCACAAGGATCTATTCAGCTCAATCCAGAGGATGTAGTTTTAGAAATTTTGGATGACTGTGCAATTAATGCTTATCACTTTGATCATTTAGTTTATGATTGTTCCGATTATTATTCAAAAGAAAAACTGGCACCGTATTTTACGAACCAACCTTTAAATCCTGAAATTATTGGTGTAAACGGATTACATAGATTTAAAGGCTTATCCTACTTTAATACTTTGGAGTTAGGTTCTGATAATTTATATCAGGAGACTCTTTTTGAGATTCAAGAAAGCTCTGATAATCCTTCTACAGTATGTTTTGAGGTTTCTGTAACTGAATTTGATTCTATAGTAGGTATGCAATTTTCCTTGAGCTACGACTCTGATTTATTAAATTTTCAGGGACTTTCTAGTTTTATTGACAATTTTACTTCAAGTAATTACAGTAATGTATCGCCTGGGCTTCTATCAATATCCTGGAATTCAATTGATGCCTCAACTGGTATTTCATTTGCAGATGATAGTGTTATACTCGACTTGTGTTTTGAAAAAAATATGGACTTATCTTCATCTAATACTTTAACTGTTTCTGATTTAAGTGGAAATTCAGCGACTTGTTCTTTTGATGTAGAAGTAAATGATACGATAGAGCCTGTTCTGGAATTGAATAATGTGATTTTATCGCTAGGTGAAGATGGTTTTACAGGTTTAGATCAGATGTCGTTCATTGATTTAGTATCGGATAATTGTGGTGTAGCACAGATAAGTTTTTCTGACCAAATTGTACTTTCTTGCGAAGATATAGCAACAATCCCAGATGTCAATATTAGTCCTAGTAGCAGTCCTGCAATTATCGAATTTATAAATAAGGATAGTGAGTTTCTGACATTGGTTGATATTTTGTCTGGAGATACTTTAGCGAATGGATCTTCTGGCCAAGAGATTGGGCTTAATATTGTTCAATCTTCAGGTAATGAAGCTTATGAGGTTTGCTATGATTTCCTGGTAGAGGGTTTTGAGGATGTTATAGGGTTTCAGTTTTCTGTAAATTACGATGCTGACATTTTATCTTATAATGGTCTTGGCTCCTCAGATCTTGCCTATTTTTCAGCTCAAAATATAAACCAGCCTGCATCGGGTTCTTTGATTGTTTCCTGGAATTCTTTGGACATTGAAAACGGTGTAAGTGTGCCTGCCGGTTTTAATTTATTTTCAATTTGTTATGATTATTTAGGAAGTATTGGTGTTCCTGTTGAAGTTGAGGCACTTGATTATTTTGGCAATACAACGGCTGTCACGGCCTATGCTGTAGTTGTGGATAATGTGGGGCCTAGCATTATTTGTGAAAAAAATCGAACTGTATATTTGGATGAAGATGGAATTGGTTTGTTGGATAACAATGAGCTTGTGTTGGAGCTTTCAGATAATTGTACTTCTGCAAATATTCAGTCAGAGCAATTTATTTTTTCTTGTGAAGATTTAGGAATTTCTATTATTACAATTGAGTCTTCTGACAATTATGGGAACATGTCCTCCTGTGAAGTAATTATTGAAGTTAAAGACAATATTACTCCGGTTTTAGATTGTGGTTCAATTGTATTAACGGACTTATCGGATGGAGTAGGTGTTGTGAATTCGCAGCAGGCCATTGATTTTGTCTATGATAACTGTTCTTTGCTAAGCACTGTTCTGTCAGATACAATTTTTGATTGTAGCTCGGTATTGGAGAACGAAGTCAAACTTTTAAGTGCAATTGATTCAGGTGTATTGGTTGAATTCGCTAATGCTGATGAGGAGATTTTAACTACAGATATTATATTAAACGGTCAAAAAGAAACCTTTGGAATTGGTGACTCAAGCTTAGAATTACAAATCGTGCCTGCTGGGGTCAGTACAGCAAATAATATTTATTGTTACGATATCCTAGTAAAAGGGTTTTCAAACATCATTTCCTTTCAATTTGGGCTTGAGTTCGATGATGAAATATCAAGTTTGTTATCTGCAACTGCTGTTGATCTTGAGGATGATACCTTTTTTAGTGCTACTGGAATAGGTAATTCTCTTGGAATCCTTTGGTATGCTGTAGACCTATTGAATGGTGAGAGTTTGGAAGATGGGTCAGTATTAGCAAGTATTTGCTACAATACAGAAGCAGATTTCTCCGCAAATACTGTTGTTTTGACGGCCACGGATGGGTCTGGAAATAGCTCCATTTGTGAGACGACAATTTCTGTGTTTGATCAAATAGCTCCATTAGCCAATTGTAGCGATTTAGAATTGAGCCTTTCATTGAATTCTGATAATTACCTTGATGCACTTCAATTTGATGCGGGTTCTATTGATAATTGTTGTTTGGAATCACTCACTGCAGTTAGGAATAACCCAGTTTGTGATGGAGTGTTTGAATTTTCAGATTCAGTATTGTTCTGTGCTGAAGATTTAGGTCAAGAGGTTGTAGTTTTATTAAAAGCTACAGATTGTTCGGGCAATTCTAGTATTTGTGAATCTTTGGTTTCAGTTGAGGATGAATTTACTTCAACGGATGATCTTCTTTCTGCAAATCAATTTCAGGTATACCCTAATCCCGTTAACAATAGAATTTTTATAGATCTCAAGCTATATAATGATGCTGAATATATAATTCGAATAAGCAGTATGGATGGAAGAGTTATTGAGGAAAGTATTCAGTTCTTTGAAAAAGGACAAAATCAAAAAATAATTGATTCCTCATCCTTTGGTCCAGGTGTTTATTTTGTCGAGATTTTTAGTTCTACTGAAATTTGGACTACGAAAATTACCAAGTTATAAGTACTTAAAACCCCCAATATTTAAATGTTGGGGGTTTTATTTTGA
>JBELIG010000126.1:0-1332 GCA_042091035.1 Sphingobacteriales bacterium
CGACCAAACTTACCGGAATAAGTCATTTAGTTTCTGACCTTATGCATATGAATGTACAACCAAACAAAGCGATCGTTGGTGCGAATGCTTTTGCACACTCTTCAGGTATTCACCAAGATGGTGTAATTAAGAATCGAATCACCTACGAAATAATGGATCCACTGGAAGTTGGTTGTGATGCTTCATCAATAGTACTTACTGCCAGAAGTGGCAGAGCTGCCCTACGTTACAGACTTCAAAAATTAGGTTTCAATTTTTCTCACCAAGAAATAACGCATCTTTACAATGACTTTTTAATCCTAGCGGATAAGATTAAAAGAGTAGAAGATGAAAACCTAATGGCCCTTGTAGATGCCAGTTCATTGGCAAGTATTAAGACTAACTAAAATAAATTTGTATTGATACACTCCGTCAATTACAAACCAAAAATATATTACAGCTAATGAAAAAGACCTTATTCGATAAGTTATGGGACATGCATGTGGTCAAGACTTTTGATAATGGACCTTCAGTTTTCTATATCGACAGACACTATATCCATGAAGTAACTAGTCCACAAGCTTTCAAAGGATTAGAAGACAAAGGGCTTGAAGTTTTCAGACCGAATCAAATCATTGCCACTGCAGATCACAACGTCCCTACATTAAATCAGGAACTTCCCATAAAAGATCCACTTTCTGCTACCCAAGTAAGCATGTTGACCGATAACTGCAACAAACATGGTATAAAATACTACCCTTTAGGCTCAGAATATCAAGGTATAGTGCATGTAATAGGTCCCGAACTAGGTTTCACCTTGCCAGGAATGACCATAGTGTGTGGAGATTCCCATACCTCAACACATGGCGCGTTTGGATGCATAGCCTTTGGAATAGGAACTTCCCAAGTAGAGCAAGTCCTTGCCAGTCAATGCCTATTGCTAAGCAAACCAAAACGAATGCGCATAAAAGTCGATGGAAAGCTCAAACAGGGCGTTCTTTCAAAAGATGTGATATTACATATTATCGCAAAACTAGGTACAGGAGGAGCAACAGGATACTTTGTCGAATATGCAGGAACAACTTTTGAAGCTATGTCCATGGAGGAGCGAATGACCGTATGTAACATGAGCATTGAGATGGGAGCAAGAGGTGGTCTTATCGCTCCAGACCAAACAACATTTGACTATATCGCTAGTACACCATATGGTCCTAAAGGGTCAGAACTTGAAGAAAAAGTCATGCATTGGTCTAGCCTTAAGACAGATTCAGATGCAGTATTTGACAAAGAAATACATATTGATGCAGCTACTATTGAGCCTATGATAACCTATGGCACCAACCCGGGTATGGG
>JBELIG010000126.1:1432-8903 GCA_042091035.1 Sphingobacteriales bacterium
AAAATTTGGACTGCAGATGCTGCCATTGAAAGAAATCAATCTAAAGTAGAATCGCTATCAAGATAATATGGAAAAGATAAATAAAATACAATCAAGTGGGGTTCCTCTGCCTATAGAACATGTAGACACAGATCAAATCATACCCGCAAGATTTTTAAAGTCAACATCCAAGCAAGGCTTCGGTGAAAACCTATTTAGAGATTGGAGATATAATGGGTCAAATGAGAATCCCGATTTTGTGCTTAATGACAGTAAGTACAGTGGCAGCATTCTTGTAGCTGGTCATAATTTTGGCTGTGGCTCCAGCAGAGAACATGCTGCATGGGCAATTCATGATTATGGATTCCGAGCAGTCGTTAGTTCAGAATTTGCGGACATCTTTAAAGGAAATGCCATGAATAATGGCCTTTTACCCATTGAGGTAAGCCCCGCATTCCTGCAAGAACTAACAGAAGCTATTATAACTAATCCAAGTACCTCAATTAGCATAAGCCTGGAAGATCAAACCATTGCGTTTGATGATAAGGATTATCAATTTGATATTGATGGATTCAAGAAAAAATGCCTGCTTGAGGGTAAAGTCGAATTTGACTACCTAATTGATATGCGCGACACTATCAAAGAATACGAACAAAACAGAACATTCTAAGTTACAAATAATGAATACTCTAAATATAGCACTTTTAGCCGGAGATGGAATTGGACCTGAGATCATGGATCAGGCAGTAAAGGTTGTGGATGCAATTGCAAATAAGCACAAACTATCAATCCAATATTCAACAGCACTTGTAGGCGCAACAGCCATCGACAAAACCGGCCAGCCATATCCCGAAGAGACACACCAAACCTGTATGAAAGCTGATGCCGTGCTCTTTGGAGCTATCGGTCATCCAAAGTTTGATAATGACCCAAATGCAAAGGTAAGACCGGAACAAGGGCTTTTGGCAATGCGCAAGAAACTTGGCTTATTCGCAAACGTAAGACCGGTATCTGTATATGCCTCCCTTTTAGATCGATCCCCATTAAAAAGGGAACGAATAGAGGGTGCAGATTTTGTAGTCGTACGTGAACTAACCGGTGGCATCTATTTCGGTCAACCAAGAGGAAAATCGGAGGATGGGACCAAAGCTTTTGACACCTGTGTATATGAAGTTTACGAAATAGAGCGCATCGTAAAATATGCTTTTGAGACAGCTATGCAGAGAGATAAAAAGCTTTGCATGGTCGACAAGGCAAATGTTTTGGCTACCTCTAGATTATGGAGGTCCGTGACTGACCGAATAGCAAAAGAATATCCCGAAGTAGCCTACAGTAAGATGTTTGTAGATAATGCTGCCATGCAGCTAATCGTAAATCCTACACAATTTGATGTCATTGTAACAGGCAATATGTTTGGTGACATCCTTACAGATGAAGCAAGTGTTCTTGGAGGATCTTTAGGTTTATTGCCAAGTTCTAGTGTTGGAAAACACACTGCTATTTTTGAACCTATACATGGTTCATATCCACAAGCTACGGGCAAAAACATTGCAAACCCTATGGGGATGATCCTATCTGCAGCAATGCTATTTGACCACCTTCAAATGACTGCTATAGGAACAGAAATCCGAAATGCGGTGGAGCAGTGTATCAATAAAGGGGTAGTAACAGAAGACTTGGCAAAACCGGATGAAAAAACATATACGACCTCTGAAATAGGAGATGCTGTTACTCAGGTAATCAACAGCAGCATTTTAATATAATATTGTAAATAAGGTTTTTTAAGATTTTAATGACCAAGGAGAGGATAGCCCCTCTCCTGTTTTATTGAATAGCTTTGCGCATCTTCAAAATATATTTAGACCGGTCTAGTGGATTTATCCCTTTATACGGTCTTATCACTCCCTGATCATCTGTACAGGGCTGGTAACCCTTGAAAGTATAGCTTAGCTTTGCTTTACCGCCTGACAAAGAACTAACCCGAACAGGAAGATCTAATGCCATACTTAGAGGCATATCAGCAAAGAAAAGCATCCTATCACCCTCAATCAAAGGACTTTCAAATTGCCCCCTGCGCTGAATAATCTCACTTGAAAGATTGCCAAGCAAATCCACATGGGATTGAATCTTAATCTTAATTACCGGTTCCAATAATTGAGTCCCCCGTTCCTGGAGACCATTCATAATCGCCATATTGGTTGCAATCACAAAATCTCCTGGTCTTGAGTGCATACCATGATCTTCTCCTTCAATAAGCGTAATTTTTACATCGGTCAATTCCCAACCTTTGATACTTTGAAGAACTGCCTCTGGAATTGTTCGTTCTACTTCATTTTGATATTTCTGATGAACAGCGTCAACCGAAATCTTAGACTCATAAATTATTCCTGAACCTAAAGTACCCGGCTCCATTTTAAACCGAACAATTGCCCAACATGGCTTTGGCATCCAGTATCGCTCATAAGCTTCAACACTACTTGTTATCGTTTCTTTATACACTACAGCTGGATCCGTAAAGCTTGCCTCTATACCAAATCTGTTTTCAAGCATAGAAGCTAGAATCTGCGTTTGAATTTCACCATATATTTTCAACTGCAGGGTTCTTTCCTCTTTATCCCATTCAAAATCCAAACTTGGATCTTCATCTGAAAGCTGTAACAAGGCATTGGCAAGTGCTGCATAATTCTTTTCTTCAGCTGGAATAGCCTGGACAGTTAACAAAGGGCTGTGCATACGAACGTGCTCAGGAATAAGAGAAGAATGAGCTCCAAGGATATCCCCTACCCTTACTTGCTTGAGGCCTGTAAGCATTGCGATGTCTCCAGACTCAATCTGGCTTACCGTTTCAAACTTAAAACCGTATCCTTTCTTAATCAAGGCAATTTTTTCATCTGCCTCCAGCCTATTGTTATATAACACATCTCTCGCGTGTAGTCTACCTGCAAATAATTTCACATAAGCGACTCTACCTAAGGACTTGTCTGTTCCTATTGCATAGACATAGGCTGAGGCTGCTTCATCCGGTTGGTAAGAAGCCTCTGGAAAATAATCCTCAATAAAGTCTAAAAGACTATCTACTCCAAGATCCAATTTTGAAGCCCCCAAAAGAACAGGAAACAAGAGCCTATGCTGTAAACCACTCTTAATGCCCTTGTCTAGATTATTCTTCGATAAAAAACCTTGGTTGAGATAAGTTTCAAGTAATTTTTCGTCAGAGCCTGCGACTAATTCCACATCGTCTTCATCAAGTTCTAACTTCGAGGATACTTCCACGGAAGCTAAACCCGCATCTTTACAATCCTGCATTAGGATGACATCGCTAGAACATTCCTTTTTTATGTCTGCTAACACAGCTTCAACATCTGCACCGATTCGATCGATCTTATTGATAAAAAAAAGAACCGGGACTTTTCGCTCTTTTAATGCTGACCATATCGCTTCCGTTTGGGCTTGAATCCCTTCTACTGCAGAGACGACAAGAATAGCGGCATCTATTACTGGCAATATGCGTTCTAGCTCAGACGTAAAATCAATATGCCCAGGAGTATCAATCAAATTAATACAGGCTCCATTCCAATCAAAGCTATTGAAAGAAGCCCGTACCGATATTCCTCTATCCCTTTCAACCTGTAAGAAATCGGAATGAGTCGTTCCCTCATCAACAGATCCAAGTTTCTTGCTGAGACCTCCTTTGAACAGAAAATGCTCCGTTATAGTCGTCTTACCCGCATCGGCATGAGCCATCAAGGCTATGTTGTAAATCTTTTTTGCCATGCCCAAAATTAAAAAAATAAACAGGCAGAAAAAATACAATAGCGTTTAGCAAGCCCTACTAAAATCCTTTTACCACATCATAAACAGATCTCACCTGATCTACTAATTGTCCAAACTCCGAAAAGCCTATAGTTTGCTTATTGTCCGTCAATGCTTTATCTGGCTCAGGATGCATTTCTACAATTATCCCATCAGCCCCAGCTGCAGCAGCAGCCAAAGCCATCTGACGAACATGCTTACGAATTCCGATTCCATGCGAAGGGTCCACAATTACAGGCAAATGCGAACGGTCTTTTAAAATAGGTACCGCATTCAAATCCAAGGTGTTTCTATATGCAGACTCAAAACTCCGTATCCCTCGCTCACAGAGAATAAGTCTTTCATTTCCATTTTTAAAAACATATTCTGCTGAGAACAAAAGTTCGTCGATAGTGCCACTTATTCCTCTTTTAATCATAACAGGTTTGTCTGTTTTGCCTAATGCCTCGAGTAGGGCAAAATTCTGAGAATTTCGAGCACCTACTTGAAAAATATCCACATAGGGGTACATCTTATCTATGAGACTAGGCTCCATGATTTCTGTAACAATTTTCACTCCAGAAGCTTTACAAATACTGTAAAACTCCAATAAGCCCTCCATTCCCTTACCCATAAAACTATATGGGCTTGTCCTTGGCTTAAAGACTCCTCCCCGCATAATCCGAACACCTTTTTCCACTAACTTCTCCACCGTCTTCTCTATATTCCCACTTGTATCAATGCTACAGGGACCGGCCATCACAGCAAACTCGTCTGCTCCAATCTCAACACCATTCCCAAGGCTAATTATAGTATCATTTACTTTCCAGCGCTTGTTCACCATTTTGTGTTTATCTCCAACTACATGCACATCCTTAACGCCCTCCAAATGACCAACCAAGCGTATATCAAATGGTCCGTCTGGAGTACATACCAAATAGGATGCTTTCTGTGTTTCCACAGGATAGAAAGGGATTTTCATCTGACTTAAACAAGTTTCTATTTGTGCAGGGATTATATCCTGTATTCTGTTTTCTAATTGAATAATCATAAGACTGGGTTTTTAACGAATTGATCTGATAAATTGCTGACTGGCGATAGCGATATCCTCCGTGTCTTTTAGAGAATTAATGAATGCTGAACCTATAATACCTCCCTGAACATAAGAAGAGACAAAAGAGAAATCTTCACTGGACTTTATATTGAATCCAATCATTACCGGGCTTTGTAAGTCCATAGATCGCAGTCGTTCGAAATATGCTTTCGATTGCTCCATGGATTTATTTTGGCCAGTTGTACTTGCACTACTTACAGCGTACAAAAACAAGCCGCCCTGCTCATCCATCTGCCTGATTCTGACATCAGAAGTTTGAGGACATACCATGAAGATCATGGACAGGCCATAGGCTTCAAAAATAGCTTTATACTCCCCGATGTAAATATCAAAAGGAAGATCTGGCAGGATCAAGGCTTTGATCCCTACTGCTGCACATCGTTTACAGAAGTCCTCCAAACCATAGCTTAGAATGGTGTTGAAGTATCCCATTCCGATAAGATCCATCGAAAGATCGAGTCCTTGTAGTTGATCAAATATCAGATCTACTGTGATACCATTTTCAAGAGCTTTGGCACTACTTTTTTGTATAACAGACCCATCGGCCAGAGGATCTGAATATGGAAAACCTACTTCTGCCATTTCCACTCCCTCAGCATCCAGTGTTTTCAGGATTTTAGGTAAACTATCAATTTCCGGATAACCCGCAGTCACATAAATATTTAGTAACCCTTTAGTGGTTTGGGCATTTATTGTCAAACTTTTCATTTGTCCATGTATTTTATGATAGTTTGTAAATCCTTATCTCCTCTCCCACTCAGGTTGATCACAACCCGATCATCCGCTTTGAATTTTATTTTTTCCAATAGAGCAAAAACATGAGCGGTCTCAATAGCAGGAATAATCCCCTCCAACTCGGAGAGTTTAAATACAGCGGCCATCGCTTCATCATCGGTTACCTGCATATATTTTGCCCTTCCCGTATCTGCTAACCAGGCATGCTGAGGCCCAATACCTGGATAATCCAATCCCGCTGAGATACTGTGAGGCTCCACAACCTGACCATCCTTAGTTTGCAGTAACTTAGTCATGCTCGCATGTAACACACCCTTTGTACCCAATGCAATTGTTGCTGCAGTCTGATTCGTCTCCACACCCATACCTGCAGCCTCTGCGCCTATCAACTGGACAGATTCTTCATGTATAAAATGGTAAAAAGCCCCAATGGCATTAGATCCACCACCAACGCATGCCATTACATGTGTAGGCAATCCATCAAGCTGATTTTTGATCTCCGCACTAATAACAGACTGCAAACGAGCAACCATATCAG
The DNA here is from genome assembly GCA_042091035.1 of Sphingobacteriales bacterium. Lineage (GTDB taxonomy): Bacteria > Bacteroidota > Bacteroidia > Chitinophagales > Saprospiraceae > AM-2324. The sequence goes on from JBELIG010000126.1 coordinate 7,591, forward strand.
GATATGGATGAGGACCAACTGCTGAGCCAATTACATAATGAGTATCCTCCGGATTATTGATCCAATCTCGAATGGCTTCGTTAGTGGCATCCTTAAGTGTCTTACTTCCTGATGTTACCGATCGAACTTCTGCTCCAAGGATCTTCATCCTTGCAACATTAGGTGCCTGTCGTGCTATATCTTTTTCACCCATGTAGACTATACATTCCAAACCTAACAAGGCACAAGCAGTGGCGGTGGCAACACCGTGCTGACCTGCACCTGTCTCCGCTATAATCCGTTTTTTGTCCAAACGGTTAGCCAGTAGAACCTGACCTATGGCATTATTGATCTTGTGTGCACCCGTATGGCATAGATCTTCTCTCTTTAGATAAATCTGAGTTTCAAAGTGGGCGCTAAGTTTAGATGCGTAATATAAAGGAGTGGGCCTTCCAACGTAATCTGCTAAGAGCTGATCAAATTCCTTCCTAAACGAATCAGAAGATAGAATTCCAATGTATTGCGCTTTAAGCTGTTCAATATTCTTATATAGAATCTCCGGAATAAATGCTCCTCCGTAGGGACCATAAAAACCTTTATTATCGATTGAATAAGTCATACGATTTTTGATTTTTCAATGCTGTAAAAAATTGATTAAGTGAATCTGTATTTTTTATACCAGGCTCAGATTCAAACCTGCTATTCAAGTCTACCCCAGCAAACATTGGATGATCAACTTGGGCTATCAATGCTGCATCCTCAGGACCTATTCCTCCACTTAGTATAAATGGAGTCTTGCCTTTATATTTATTGATTATGGCCCAGTCAAATTTCTTTCCTGAGCCACCATAGTTTTTGGTATTGGTGTCAAACAAAAAGTATTCGCAAAGTCCATCAAAAGCATCTAAGTGCTGTTTTTGAATCCCCGCTTTCCCTATCCGAAACACCTTGATTATTTTTAATCCAGCTGCTTTTATGGTCTGTACATAATCCAAAGACTCATCCCCGTGAAGCTGACAATAATCCAATCCTAATAACTGGCTGTATGCTAAGACCTGATCAATGGGAGCGTCGACAAATACACCAACCTTTTTGGCGCTGGTCTCAAGCTCCTGAATGGGTTTTTCCATGCGATTCAAATCCAAACACCTTGGAGACTTTTCGTAAAAGATAAATCCCAGTAAATCCGGATTAAATACCTGAATGGCCTGAAGGTTTTCAGGGTCATTGAGTCCACATATCTTCACCTTCATACCTCTATTGATTTTAATTCAGTGACAATTTTGCGAAGCGCCTCTCCAGGGTATTGTTGCCTCATAAAATGACTTCCGATC
>JBELIG010000127.1:0-8873 GCA_042091035.1 Sphingobacteriales bacterium
TTTTAAAGTTCATGTATATGAAAAAAAAGTGCTAAAACTTTGGTTAGGATTATAACTATAAGTTAATTTGCAGAACATTTTGTAACTCAATAAAGTTAAGTGCATATGTCTAATATTGCAGAAAAAATTACAAACATCATTGTTGACAAATTAGGAGTTGATGCTGCTGATGTTAACCCAGATGCAAACTTCACAACTGACCTAGGAGCTGACTCTTTAGATATTGTTGAGTTGATCATGGAATTTGAGAAAGAATTTGATCTTTCTATTCCAGATGAGCAAGCGGAAAAGATTCAGACAGTTGGAAACGCAATTGATTATTTGAACTCACAAATTCAAGGATAATCCGTGTTTTCGGAACGAAATACCACAAACTAATTTAATATTGGTTTGTGGTTTTCTTTTTTCTATACTTTCTTTTGATTCAAAAAAAAGCAATATGAGAAGAGTTGTGATTACTGGTATCGGTGCAGTAACCCCTATTGGTAACGATATCCCTTCCTTTTTACAAGGACTTCAAGACGGTAAAAGTGGCGCAAATTTGATCACAAAATTTGATGCTGAGTTGTTTAAGACAAAATTTGCCTGTGAACTGAAGGACTTTGATTACACTACAAGACTTGATAAGAGAGCTGCCAGAAGAATGGACGATTTTACAGTCTATGGTATGGTGGCTACAGCTGAGGCTATGGAGATGAGTGGTATCGATCTTGAATCCATTGATCTCGATAGAGCTGGTGTAATCTGGGGAGCAGGTATTGGCGGCCTTAAAACATTAGAAACAGAAGTTGCTGCATTTTCCACTGGGAATGGTACTCCAAGATTTAATCCGTTCATGATACCGAAAATGATTTCTGATATCGCAGCGGGTTATATTTCAATTAAATATGGATTCCGAGGTGTCAACTACAGTACTGTCTCAGCATGTGCGTCTTCGACGCATGCTCTGATCAATGCTATGGATACCATACGGGCAGGAAGAAATGATATTATCATCGCTGGTGGATCTGAGGCTTGTGTAACTACTACAGGAATGGGTGGTTTCAACGCAATGAAGGCCTTGTCTACAAGAAATGACGATTTTGAACGTGCATCACGTCCTTTCGATTCAACAAGAGACGGTTTTGTTCTTGGCGAAGGAGGTGCTGTTATGATTCTTGAAGAATATGAGCACGCTAAAAAGCGTGGTGCTACTATTATTGCAGAACTTGCAGGTGGAGCAGCTACAGCTGATGCTCACCATATTACGGCTCCACATCCAGAAGGTTTGGGTGCAGCCAATGTAATGCATTTAGCAATAAAAGACGCAGGATTGAATCCTTCTGACATAGATTACGTTAATGTTCACGGTACATCTACTCCACTAGGAGATATTGCTGAGGTAAAGGCTATTCAAAAGGTTTTTGCTGATGCAGCTTATGACATGAACATTAGTTCTACAAAGTCAATGACAGGTCACTTACTTGGTGCTGCTGGAGCAGTAGAGGCTGTGGCAGGTGTACTAGCCATGCAAAACAACTTTATACCTCCGACAATCAATCATGAACATATTGATCCGGAGATTGATTCAAAGTTGAATTTGACACTTAATTCACCCCAAGAACGCAAGGTTGATGCTTTTCTAAGTAACACCTTCGGGTTTGGTGGGCACAATGCCTCTGTTGTCGTTAAACGATTCAAGGGCTAAAAAAAGCTGTTTAGGTAACGTAGGTAACAAAAATTATCTAAACAGCCTTTTTTTATTATCAATATAGAAATATATTGATTACGAAATATTGAAAAAAACAAACTGAGAAAGTTTTGGTGAGAATAATAAGAAAGCTGTACAATAAATTTATATCCGAAGACAAAGATTTAGTTAAGAGGTTGTACCCAATAATTGGGTTCATTCCTGTCAACATGGAGATTTTTAAAATTGCTTTTTCTCACAAATCTACTCCTGCAGAAAAGTCCTCTGCTGTTACCAATAACGAACGATTAGAATATTTAGGAGACGCTGTACTTGGTACTATTGTTGCTGAATATTTATTCAAGAAATACCCAACTGAGAATGAAGGGTTTCTCACCAAGATGAGATCCAAAATCGTTAAGCGTAAATCTTTGAATAAGATCGGAGAAAAGATGGAATTAGATATCCTTCTTTCCAAATACAATAAAACTAGATTGAGTAATTCAATGCTAGGTAATGCAGTAGAGGCCCTAGTTGGCGCTGTTTACCTAGAGAATGGTTATGATGGTACTATGAACTTTGTAGTCCGTAAGATCCTTAAGAATTATATTGATGTGGATGAGTTGGAGACGACCGATGATAATTACAAAAGCCAGCTATTAGAATGGTGTCAGAAAAATGGCAAGTCCGTATCCTATAGACTTGTAGCACGATATAAACTTGACAAAAGAGATCGTTTTAAAGTAGCAGTTATGGTTGATAACCAGAAATTTGGTACTGCTGACGACTATAACAAAAAAGCTGCAGAACAAACTGCTTCTCGTGAAGCACTGATTAAGATCGGTGTAATGATTCCTGTCCAAAGTTAAACTTACCTTTCTTTGTAAGCCCACATACAATAGTAAATATGTAGAAAAAAACGTATTGTTTTTTTTTATGAATGTAAAGTGCTTATTTTATTATACTTCCAGAATAATTTTAAAAATTACCGATAAATGGGTAACTTAATGTATTGAATCTCATTACGTTGTACCCCTTGAATAGCACTCATTTTAATACTACATTTGAACTATTAACAAAAACTATTGGCATGAACATCCCGTGTATCCTGTATATCCCATGCAGATAAACGGCCAAAAACTATTCTAATGGAACAAACACAAACAAATATTTTGATCGCAGACGATCATCCTGCAGTTCGTATGGGTCTCGTATCTCTTCTTAAGCACAAACCCAATTACAAAGTGATTGGTCAAGTTGGCAATTCTAATGAAATTCCAAAGTATTTATCTTCCATCAAAACAGATCTTTTAGTACTAGACTTAAATATGCCTGGTCAGGATTATTCAGTTACAATTTCTGAAATGCAACAAAACCATCCAGGTGTTAAAATTCTTGTATTTTCTGGTTATTTCGATAATGATCTAGAAAAAAGACTTAAAAAGATAGGTGTAGATGGTTATGTAACCAAAAACATTCATCCTTCAAGAGTTTTAGATTTACTCGTTGATGTTGTGGATGGAAAGAAATGTTTTATTTCAGATGAACTAGCAGAGAAAGCTAGTCTAGAAAAACAAATTTCAGACAAATTTAAAGACAGTTTTTGTAAAAGGCTCGGTATATCAAAGAGAGAGCAAGAAATACTTATCCTTATCAGTAAGGGTATGACAAGCCAAACTATCGGAAAGGCGCTTTTTATAAGTAAATATACGGTAGAAACACACCGCAAGAATATCTTACGAAAACTGGATATGAATTCAAGCACCGAACTTGTAAAGTTCGCAATTAAACAAGGACTTGTGTAACTACACAAAGAAGTCAAATTATAATCTCAGTACACAAGAATTTATACCAGGAACGCCTTTGCTTAATGTAAAGGTGTTTTTTTTATTCTATGGTAAATCGCTGTGAAAGTACTTTGGGAATCTGAAGGATATAATCTCCAGACTCTTTAGGAACAGGAATATAGTATATATTTTGTCCAGATTGTACCCTGTAGCTGTTTGACCAAACAACTTCAGAAACAGCATTGAAAAGATTAATCGTTAAGTTATTTGAAACTGGACTTGTTATACTCAGTTTTGCCAAATCAAATCCTGATTGTACATCAGACTCATAGAAAAAAGCTTTGGTCTGAAAGCTAGAACGACTAGGTTTTAGGTTGAATGTTTTTGTATAGCTACATCCTTCAGATCCCTCAAATTTTACAGTATAATAATCAGGGCTTAGCTTTTCAATACGTTGTCCTTTTGAGCCAGATTGCCACACCCAATTAGATTTCGACATATTTACTCCATATACATTGGTGATTTCAATTACTCCATCTGCAGTAGAATTTGAGCTGGGTGATTTTACGAAGTATTCAAGACCTAGATGCCCATTAGACTCAATTTCATAACCTGCGGTTACTTTACAATTGTTGTCATCAATAACTTCTACATAATAGTCTCCAGCACTTAAGTGCTCAGTTTTAGCCGACCTCGAATCATTGTTCCAGTAATAGTAATATGGCTCTTTGCCTCCTTCCACATTGATTTCTATGGAGGCATCAGATCCATCTAAGCAATTCAATGGCTTTAGAGTTTTGAGCTTGATCTCTGGCTTTTCAGGAACCTTGAATATAATTGGTTCAGATTCTAAGGTACATTTTCCTTTTGCTTGAATTTTATAACTATAAATTCCTTCAGGTAGGTTCTTTCTAGTTAAGCCAGTAGCTCCATCGTTCCAAATAACCATATCTGAAAAAATATTTTGATCAGCATGGATAGCAATGTAACCACTCTTAGGCTTGTTACACGTTGGTTGCTTTATCTCTGTATTGTTTATTGGGATTGAACGCTCTTTATCCTCAAGAATTCTTCCTTCCTCTAGGTGTATGGAAATGTTTTCGCTAGCCTTGTTTAAGACATGTATATTACTCGGATAATCTGAAAAACGTATAGCAGCATTTGGAGTCTGTTCGATTACCTTAAAAATCAATTTGGCAAAAATCAATTTCCCATGCTTTGCTTGTAGTTTTCTCTTATCTATGCAGGTAAATCCTAATAGGCCGTCACTTATCTGGTTAGTATTGAAGTATTCCATGTGTTTCTGCTTACCAATAGAGTCTTTTATCTCCAATAATTCAAGCTCACTTGGATTCCAGCTTATACTAAATTGGATACCTTGTATACCATCTTCCAATGATCCATAGAGCTCTACTGTTTTTGTTTCTCCCAGGCCACAAGAGTTCACTTTGCTCATCGAGAGTATATTATTTATGCTTGGTGAAGTAGATTGTTTCTCTTGGTCTAGATCTCCTTTTACAACAAGTATGAAGTCCTGTTCTATATCTTTTTTAACTTGGTTAATCGTATAGGTATTCTCAGGAGTGAAAAACCCTTTACTTGAATTAAGTGTTTTCCAATCTTCCTTTGACATTACAGAATATGCTGTCTTTGCGGAGAAGCCTGCACGTTCTCCTTTTACGAGTTTGAAAAGATACTCATAGTCATATTTGTCAACTGAACCGTTGTTGTCCATATCGGCCGCATGCAACAACATATCGTCTTCAATCGGGTTTTCTCCCGAAAGGTGTTCTTTTAATCGGATAAGGTCATTAATATTTAGATAAGGAAGGTCCTCAGCGGCAAAAGAGAAACCGAATGCAATATCTCTGCTTCCCCCTTGTAGTGGGATACTAAATGATCCGAACCTTGAAGCTCTATGTCCCTCAATGTCTTGATTGATATCTTTGATTCGAATCCGATCTAAATGTTCAGGATAATTTGATGCTATATTTCCCTTAAGCCAAAAGTTTAGGTTTTTTAGGTCTTTTTTAAATCCACCGCTTCCAGAACTATTAAGGTCTTTAATAATGAATTCAACATAATTAAAGCGATTGGAAATTACGATTCCTCTGTTCTTTGCGTTTGAATACTCAGTGAGTTTGACAATATCTTTGTCAAGATCATGAGAAAATGGATGTGTGTTTGATCCTTCTAAGGTATAAAAGCTAAGCTGATCTATTTCAGGAGATGTATAACCTAATTCTTGAAAAGATGCCTTCAAGTCATTGATATCTTGCTTACTGAAATAAAATCGAACTTTATAATTCGTTTCTTTCTCCGTCTCTGGAGCATCAATCCTCCAATATCTGTTCATTGTAAAGAAAGCGGTATTTTCTTTTATGAACGATGGGGAATATTCGTGTGCTGATAATCCATAGGCACTTAGTAGGCCACAACTTACTTCTGTGTTCTGTGGAAGTGCTTCCCCATTAGCAGGTTTTATTGATAAAAGTATGTTGTTTGTTTCAGCCTCGTAAAAATGACTCCAACCTTTTTCATCTTTGAGGTAAGTTGATGATCTAAGTAGCTTACCTGCTTTTTCTAAAATTGAAAATTGGTTGATGACATCACTCTCAGGTAGGTGCTTGCCTTGAATTGCAGTAAATGCAATTAATAGAATTGGTATAAGGTAAAAATATCGTTTCATTTTAGTTGTCATGTGCTATGTGATAGGAACAATGTAAATGTTTGAGTATTTGATATTCATAGCATTTACAAGTTAAGGGTTATACGTATCTGTAAGACACTTACATATGACAAAGGCACCTATGTGCAAATGTTAAATAATATATAAAAAAAACAAATTGAAAGGAATGTAACATTTACTACATCCATTCTTTTTTAGAGTTTTCAACCTGGAATATCACGAAATCCCTAAGGTTTTCAGCCTCTGAAAGGTTTATGAAAGGGATGGTCATAGAGCCTGCTGCAGAATAAAGCAATACATTTGTCAGCTGTCTTCTTTTTTGTATTGGACTTTGTTTTAGACCTATGCTTTGAATATTTTTCCATTCCATCATAGCTCCTTTGTGTGTGAGAACCCCTTGGTCAATCCTAATACCTTCTTTATAGATACTTATCTTAAAGTTTCTGTAGTAAAAAATAGACCAGAATATTGAAAAAAGAATCCAAATAAAACTGATGATTATACCTCTTAATAATTGGTCAAGGTTGCTTATCATTATTATGAAAAGCGGAAGGAAGGTCATTGCTAATACCTGTCTGATTATAATAAGTTTACTCACTTTTATTTCCTGGTAGCTACTTGTATCAATAGATGGGAATACATTTTTTGCAATACTAAAAATACTGCTAGGATTTAATCCTGGTACAAAGATTGATTTTTTAATATTCACTATTATACTTGAGGCCTGAAATATATTCAGATTTGCTAGGCTTAGCTTTCGTTGTAAGTAATTTGATGACCATCTTAACATCTGAATCTTAGACAAGGATATTGTAGTTTGTTTTTTATTCAACAAACCTTTAGTGAGCTTGTATCCTTTTCTAGAGAAGATCAGTTTTAGATCAAAATTTTGCAAAACTACAACTAGAATAGATCCAAGGATAGAAAGTATCAATAGAATAAGCAGTAGGATTAGAGACGCATAGAAACCGCTTCGCTCGATAACTCCATAGGATTCTTCGATGAAGTTGTCTGTCGCCTTTTCAAAGATTTCGCTGATTTCCCCATAAATTGTAAATCCAAAGGCAACAATAATACCCGCAGTTCGAAGGTGGTTTTGTACCAAGCCAATTTTAAGCAAATCTAGTATCTCTAAACGATGTAAGGTTATTTCTTCAACTTCTTCAGTATAGGCCTCGTCCATTTCTGGTTTGAGCTCACCACGTTTTAGGTATAGAAATGATCGCAGCTTTTCTGCATCCTTTAGTGTAAGTGCATCTATATGAATTTCCTTGTTTGCACTGCCTGCCGTATCTATATCAAGTTGAACGACATTAAAGATCTTATGAAGTGGATTCTGTGAGAAATCTATAGTCTGGATTCGTTCAACTGGAATCGATATATTACTTTTTACTAGCCAGCCTTTTCGTATATGAAAGTGGGTGTTATCTACAAAATAGAAGAATCTATAATAGGACATTATGGAGCTGACAGCAGATACAATACTGATTGCAATAAGCGCTATACCCACATAGTCGATTTTTTCGCCCTTGGGGTTAAGTATCAAAACGATAAGGATGGGAAGGGATTGCCTAAGGATAAGTCTTATGACTTTGTACAAAATGAGTAGAATGGCAACCGGTGACTGTCTTTTTGCCTCCTTAAATTCATTCATTTGTATTCCTTTTTAAGGTGCCTGTTTTATCTCCAATTAATTGTTTTAGGCGAATTGCATCTTCCATAGATAGCCCCGGAATAGTTAAGTCACTAGATTGACCTCCTGCAGTGAATATTCTTAATTTGCCGATATTAAAATAGCGCTCCAATGGACCTTGGTGAACACTAGCATGCTGTATCCTGTTGAAGGGGATAATCATTCTTTTGGTCCAGAAGAAACCTTGTTGGAAGTATATATCTTTTGCACGAAGAATATATCCTTCTACATTATATTGTCTGCGTATAAGCCAAAGGTTGAATAATAGAAGGCTTATAGGTAAGATTAGCATGAACAGAAATATTGTAATCTGAAGTGGCAGAGCAACTAGGCCAAAAGTAAGAATACAGCCTGACATAAGCCCATAAAATCCAATGCCATTAATTGATCTAACCTTAATGAATTTTTCATTCAACAGGGTAATGTCTTCCAAGTCAATTAGTGGAAGATTATCGACTTTCATTATTTCGTTAGAAAATTCACTCTCCATATTTGTGTTCAATACTATTGATTAAGCATCTCTACCTTCTTGAAGGCTATCTAGAAATGATTTTGCTGATTTTAAATTACTAATTCCCTCTTTAATAATGATTAGATTCTTTGGACTTTGTTTAAATTTTAGTCCAAGTTTATATCCATCCTTTACGATGAAATCAAACAACTTTTTAAAGAATTCCGTTTCATAATAAAGGGACTGTGGATTTTCAACGAAGAAGCAACGCATTTTTCCATTCTTCAGAATTATGCGTTCAAAGCCTAAGTCTTTACAAATCCATCTGAGTTTTAGTCCATCAAATAATTCATATACTTGAGTAGGCAATGGCCCAAAGCGATCCGTCAATTGAACGCCAAATTGCTCCAGCTCTTCTTGAGATTTCAAGTTGTCCAATTTGGTATAAAGATTAAGTCTCTCCTGTATATTGGCAACATACTCATCTGGAATCAACATTTCAAAGTCAGTCTCCACATGTACATCCTTCACGAATGATTTCTTGGACTCCATTTCCTCTTTGAATAGATCTTTAAATTCCCGTT